>JAFNAJ010000130.1 GCA_017860085.1 Acidobacteriota bacterium
CCGAGGACCGCCCGGGCCGACTCGCGGCCGCCGAGCAGCACCTGCTCGCGCTGAAAGACGCGCACGGCGAGCAGGATGGACAGCACCGCGAACACGGTCGAGGAGAGGAGCGCAAGAAAAACCAGTTCCAGCGGAGCCTCGGAAATGAGGAGTCCCTTGAGCAGCAGGGCGATGTTGACGACGGGAACGAAGGCGGTCCACGCGTTCAGTTCGACGCCGGGCAGCATCGTGGCACCGGCCGGCAGCACGAGCAGCATGTACACCGGCGTCAGGAAGTTCTGCCCATCCTTGAAATCACGGGCGAAGACGGCCACGGCGAGAAACAGTGCAGTCGTGGTCAGCGTGATGGGCACGAGCATCACCACCGCGAGGAGGATGGTGCCCGTCTCGAGACGAATCTGGCCGCCGGGCAGGATGCGGGCGACGGTGGTCGCCAGGCTGGCCAGGTTGGCGAGCGCGGTCACCAGCGAGATCACCCAGACCGCCAGGAACTTGCCCGCCACGATTTCCTGGGGACCGATCGGCGCGCAGAGCAGCGTCTGCATCGTGCCGCGTTCCTTCTCCCCCGCTGTCATGTCCACGGCAGGATAGAACCCGCCGAACACCGAAAGCGAGATGAGCAGGAATGGCAGGAACATGCCGAGCATGAAGCCGGCCTGCCGGGCCGGTGGGGACACGTCGCGCGCCCGTACGTCGACCCCCGAAGAGAAACCCTGGGGCAGTTGCCTGGTTGCTTCGCGCTCGCGGAGCAGTTCGGTTCGAAACGTCGAGAGAGCATCGACGAGTCGCTGGCGGGCCAGTCGGGAATCGTCTCGTACCGAGTCGAAGTAGAGCGAGACGGTGCCCTCACCATCCCGGGTCACGGCGTCGGCCAGCCCCGGCCACGCGACCAGGACGGCATCGGCCCTTCGGTTCGTCACGAGGGCGCGCGCGTCGTCCAGCACGGGATTGGGCGCTTCGCGCTCCTCGACGCCTGAGTCGCCTCGTCCCCCGCGGGGTCGCTGCGGCCTCGGCACCGGGGTCGACTGCGCAGGCGCGAGCGAGCCGGTCTCCATCCCGTGTCGCACGGTGTCGGTCATCCCGAGCCCGTCCCTCAGATCCACGGAGGTGCCGGACGAGAGCGCCGTGCGAAGGCGGCCCGGCAACTCGCCCCACACGGCCACCACTGACCGACGCGCTTCCGACGCTTCGCTCTGTGCTTCCTGGAGCCGCGACAGGCCGATGATCATCAGCGGGTAGAGCAGCACCGGCAGGCCGATCATCAGCAGGAGCGTCCGTCGGTCACGCACGGTCTCCCGCAGCTCTTTGACGAGGATGGTCCAGACGGGCGCGGGTCGGATGGTCATGATCCCTGCGTCGGACGTCCGCGTCCCACGTGGTGCAGGAAGGCGTCGGTCAGATTCTGCTGGCCCGAGTGTGCCAGCAGCTCATCGAGGGTCCCCGCGTCGAAGAGCGCCCCCCGATGGATGAGGAGGATGCGATCGCACAGGTACTCGGCTTCGCTCATGATGTGCGTCGAGAAGAGCACCGCCTTGCCCGCGGCCCGCTCGCGCTGGATGGTGTCGACGATGAACTGGCCGCTGATGACGTCGAGCGCCGTCGTGGGCTCGTCGAGGATGAGCAGGTCGGGCTCGTGCAGGAAGGCTCGCGCGATGTTCGCCCGCTGTTTCTGACCAGCCGACAGGGTTCCGCACGGACGCGAGGCGAACTCGGTCATCTCGAGCTGCTCGGTGAGCGTGTCGATGCGACGCTCGAGCGGCGACCCGCCGAGGCCGTAGAGTTCGCCGAAGTACCGCAGCACCTCGCGGGGCGTGAGCCGGTTGTAGAGCTGGGTGTCGCCCGACAGGAACCCCAGGCGACGCTTCGCCTCGAGGGGCCTGCGGTGGAGGTCGAGACCACTGATGCTGACGCGCCCGGCGTCGGGCGTGAGGATGCCCGCGAGCATGCGGAGCGTTGTCGTCTTGCCGGCTCCGTTCGGCCCGAGCAGGCCGACGATCTCGCCTGCGCGCACGCGAAAGCTCACATGGTCGACGGCCCGCACGCCGGGGAAGTTCTTGACGAGCCCTTCGGCAACCAGCGTATCGACCGTGGCCATGAGTCGCGTCCGTTCGTCGACTGAAGGTCGGCCCGCACGAGTCCGGCCCGCAGGAACAGTATACTGGCCGCGCTCTTGTCGACGGCCTTCCGAGAGGAGACGAGGATGACGCTCGGTTTCGTGCTCGCTGTGACGTTGCAGGCTGCCCAGCCGGCGGCTGTTCCCGACCTCGCACCTGGCGCGCGCTACGACCCGAACATTCCGACCCTGCAGCAGGTGGTGGGGCACGATTTCGGTCTGGAGATCACGCCGCCCGAGCAGATCGTGATCTACCTCAAGGCCCTCGCGGCCGCGGCGCCCGAACGGACGCGCCTCGTCGAGTACGCGCGGACGTGGGAAGGCCGGCCCCTCCACGTGCTCGCGATTGGATCGGCCGCACGGCTGAGCGCTCTCGATGAACTCAAAGCCGACCTCGTGCGCGTCGCCAACCCTCGCGGGCTCTCGGCGGCCGAGGCCGACCGCCTGGTGGGCCAACTGCCCGTCGTCGTGTGGCTGATGCACGCCGTGCACGGCAACGAGATCTCATCGTCCGATGCCGCGATGGCCGAGGCCTACCACCTGCTGGCCGCCCAGGGCGATCCCGCGGTGGACGCGATACTCGCCAACGCGATCGTGTTGATCGATCCGCTCCAGAACCCCGATGGGCGGGCACGCTTCATCTCCCAGACCCGGCTCGGTCGGGCCGCGGTGCCCGACCCGGAGCCGGCGGCAGCCGAGCACGACGAGCCCTGGCCTGGCGGCCGGTCGAATCACTACCTGTTCGACATGAACCGTGACTGGTTCGCGCAGTCGCAGCCCGAGACCGTGGGGCGCACGCGGTTCTACCTCGAGTGGTTCCCGCATGTCGTGGTCGACCTCCACGAAATGGGCGGCGACTCGACGTACTACTTCGCGCCGCCGGCCGATCCGCTCAACCCCTTCATCTCGCAGCCGCAGCTCGGGTGGTTCCAGACCTTCGGGCGTGAGAATGCTCGGCGGTTCGACGAGCGCGGGTTCGCGCACTTCAGTCGCGAGGTGTTCGACTCGTTCTACCCGGGATACGGGGAATCGTGGCCGATCTTCCAGGGCGCCATCGGCATGACGTACGAGCAGGCCTCGACGCGCGGGCTCGTCTGGCGACGAGACGACGAGACGGTGCTCACCTACCGGGACGCCGTCGTGCACCACTTCACGGCCGCGATCACAACGGCGCACACCGCGGCCATGAACCGCGAGCGCCTGCTCCGCGACTTCCTGGAGTACCGCCGCAGCGCCGTGGCCGAGGGTGAGCGAGGAGCCGTCCGCGAGTACCTGCTGCCACCCGGACACGATCCGTCCCGGTCGGCCCGTCTTGCGGGCCTCCTCGTGGCGCAGGGCATCGAGGTCAGGCGCGCTGAAGAGCCAGTGACGCTCGGGTCGCAGACGCTTCCCGCGGGGACATTCGTCGTGTCGACCGCGCAGCCATCGGGTCGCCTCCTGCGCAACCTGATGGACCCGCATGTGCCGCAGCCCGAGGCCTTCGTCAAGGAGCAGGACCGACGGCGGAAGCAGCGCCGGCCCGACCAGATCTACGACGTGACGGCGTGGAGCCTGCCCCTGGTGTTCGATGTCGACATGGTGACCAGCGACCGGCCCGTGACGGTGCGTACCTCACCGGTGACCCCACCATCGGCCGTGGCGGGTGCGGCCTTGCCCGCGGCGCGTGTGGGCTATCTCCTGCCGTGGGGCAGCGGGACGGTTTCGGCCGTCGTCGAGGCGCTCCAGCATGGGCTGCGCGTGCGGACGGCGGGCCGGCCGTTTACCCTCGGTGGCCGGAAGTACAACGCCGGGACCGCGCTCGTCCGCACTTCGGAGAACGGACCGGAACTGCCCACGACGCTGGGCGCGATCACCGGGCGACACGGTGTGGAGGCCGTCCCGATCGACAGCGCCTTCGTCGAAGACGGAATGTCGCTCGGCAGCAACGACGTGGCGGTGCTGAAGGCCCCGCGCGTGCTCCTTGCCTGGGACGCGCCGACCTCGAGCCTCTCGGCCGGCTGGGCTCGCTACGTGCTCGAGCGCCGTTTCGGGCAGCGTGTGACGGCCGTCCGCGTCGGCTCGTTCGGGCGCGTGGACCTCACCCGATATGACGTCATCGTGCTGCCAGCCGGAAACTACGGCAACGCGTTGACGGGTGATGCCCTGCGCCGGGTGAAGGACTGGGTCGCGGCCGGAGGGACGCTCGTGACGCTCGGTGAGGCCTCGCGATGGGCCGCTCGCGAGAACGTGGCCCTGATCGACACCCGCACCGAGTTGCGCGGCGGCAAGCCAGAGTCGGAGCCATCAGACAAGGACGCGAAGAAGGCCGACGCGCCACCTTCGCCGTTCGACTACGAGAAAGCCGTACTGCCGGAGCGTGAACGTCCCGAGAATACGCCGGGTGCCCTGCTGCGGGTCGTGCTCGATCTCGAACACTGGCTGTCGGCTGGCACCGACGGCGAGATCCAGGCTCTTGTCGAGGGGCAGCGTGTCGTGACGCCCATCAGGCTCGACAAGGGACGCAATGTGGGCGTCTATGCCGGTCGCGACCGGCTCGTGGTAGGCGGGCTGGTCTGGGAAGAGGCCCGCGAGCAGCTCGCGCAGAAGAGCTACCTCGTGCACCAGCCCTCGGGACGGGGGCACGTGATCGCCTTCGCTGAAGACCCGAACTACCGGGCGTTCACCGAGGCCACGGAGTTGCTGTTCATCAACGCCGTGCTGCTGGGCCCTGCTCGCTAGCCCCGGTCGCCCCGGCGTCGGACCGTGGTTGCCGGCCAGGCTGAACGAGCGCAGCAGGCATGTTGGTCACGCGGCGCCAGCAGCGCTGCGCTCGTCGGATGACGTGATCGACACGGCTCGCCGCGAGCCGTGCTTCCTGGCGTACATGCGCGCATCGGCGGCGGCGAGCAACGACTCGTACGTGTCGCCGTCACTCGGGAAGACCGCGGCGCCCACGCTGGCCGTTACCGACAGCCGCCGCCCCCTGCCGACCTCGACCGACACCGATCGCACCGTCTGCTCGAGTTGGTGGCGGCGGTCCTCGGCCTCGGCCAGGCCGCATTCTGGCAGCATGATCAGGAACTCGTCACCCGCATAGCGCGCGCACACGTCATACGGGCGGACAGAGGCCGACAGCGCCCGCGCGACCTCGCACAGCACCTGGTCGCCCGCCCAGTGTCCGGCCGAGTCGTTCACCTTCTTGAAGTCGTCGAGATCCATGACGAGCAGGGCCAGCTCGGACCCCTGCCGCGACGCTCTTGCCAGCTCCTGCGTCAGGTGCATCAGCAGGAACCGCGTGTTTGGCAGCCCGGTGAGCGGATCGGTGAGCGCGTCCTCGCGCGCCTGGTCGAAGTGCCGCGCGTTCTGGACGACGACGGCCGCGTGCGAGGCCACGTGTTCCATGACGCGCCGGTGATCCTCGCCGTAGAAATCCGGTTCGTGGTGGAACAGCACGAGCGTCCCGACGAGCACCTCGTCGACGACGAGCGGCGTGGCCAGCATGGACCGCAGGCTGGATCGGGACGGGACCGACGAGATCCCCGACGCCGCGAAGCCCGCCTGCGGGTCGCCGTTGACGAGCGTCATCCGCATGGCGACGGCCTCACCGATGGGGCCGACGCCCGGCGTGATGACCAGCCCCCGCACGATGTCTGCGTCGATGCCGCAGACGAACGAGCACACCAAGCGGTCGTCACTCGTTGGGACGAACAGCGCGCAGGAGGCGTGCGGGATGAGGCCTACCAGTCCCGTCGCCAGGAGGTGCCCCGTCTCGGTGACGCCGAGCCCTCGGCTGATGGTTCTCGACAGCTCGTACAACGCCACGCTTTCCCGGTGCGCGTACGCGATGGCCTGCAGGGCGCGCCCAGCGTTCACAGGCCGTGGCACGAGCGGTTCGCTCAGCGGCTCGCGTGCCTCGCTGCCCTCCAGGGTCGGCAGCAGTTCGATGTAGGCATCGACCACCGCTGGGTCGAGCGACTTGCCGGCCTCGTATCGCAGGATCTCGAGTGCCGACTCTCGATCCACGGGACCTCGATACGGCCGCCGTCTCGTCAGCGAGTCGAAGCAGTCGACGACGGCGAGGACGCGCGCTCCGAGGGGGATCCCATCGCCCCGCAGGCCGGATGGGTATCCGCGACCGTCCCACCGCTCGTGGTGGCACAGGATGAGTGGGGCAACGGGATAGGGGAAGGGTACGGCCTCGATGATCTCCGCGCCGAGCCGGGGGTGAACGCGCACACGGTCGAACTCCTCCGCCGTGAGCGGACCGGGCTTGGCCAGGATGTGGGCGGGCACCCCCAGCTTGCCGATGTCGTGGAGCACCGCCGCCGACTTCACGGCCTCGATCTCGCTCAGCGACAGGCCCACGTGGCGGGCAAGCGCCTCGGCGTGCAGCCGGACACGTCTCACGTGATCGTCAGCCGGTTCGTCGTAGGCGTCGATGGCCTTGGCCAGGGCCTCGATGGTCGCCTCGTGCACCTGTGTGATGTCGCGCGCGCGACCCTGCTCTGGACAGGTCGTGCAGGCATCCGGGCCATGGGGCTGGCGAACGAGACGAGAGCGGCCCAGCAGCATAGACGCCTGCCGCCACCAGTGCATTCCAGGAACCGTCACGAAGCTTCTCTCCACTGGGTGCCGCCAGTCGCGGCGGTCACGGAGGAGGCGAGTGGGGAGCGCCTCGACGTTGGAGGGGCCGACGCGTTGGTGTTCGCGCGGGCGCGGGCTGCGGCCATGACGGCATCAATGTCGGGCCCGTCGGTGGGCGACGTGCCGATGCCCGTCACGACCTGCACACCCGAGGTCTTGTCGGTGTCGAGCGTGTAGAGGGCGGCCAATAGGCTGTCGCGCGCGCGGTCGGCGATGGTTGCGGCGGCGCGCGTGTCGGCGTGCGGGAGCAGGGCCAGCAGACCGTCGACGCCGTCGCGATACAGGATGTCGGCGACGCGAAGATCGCGGTGCAACACCGCCGCCGCTCGAGCGAGCAAGCGTTCGGAAACCGAATCAGGTTCGTCGCCATCGGCCGGAAGACCCACGACCCTGAGCGAGACGGCGGCCACCGGGAACAACGTGCCCGAAGCCATCGCGTCGCCGGCCTCGCGAATGGGCGGCAACGCCGCCAGCGCGACCGCGCCCGTGGCATCCTGGACCTTCTCGAGCTCGATGGCCCCACGGACGAGGTGGGCGAGCGGACGGGCCAACTGCTCGATGAGTCGGCGATGCTGCTCGCTGAAGGCCTGGAGGTCGGTCGCGTAGAGCGAGAGCACGCCGACGAGCCCGTCGCCAGCGACGAGCGGTGTGCTCAGGCAACTCTGAAGGCGTTCGCGAGGAGGATCGGGCAACTCGGCGAGGTCCAGGGCGGCGTCCGAGTTGCAGATCGTCCGGCGGTTGGCGGCCACCCATCCACTCAGGCGTTCGCCAAGCGGGATCCTGGCGCCCCGGAGATGGTTGGCGCTCGCCCCGGATGCGTGCACGAGCGCCAGTTCCCCCGACTGCTGGTCGTAGACGAAGAGCGCGCAGAGCGTGGACGGCGTCAGCGTGTTGAGCTTGCGTGCCAGTTCCTCGGCGGCGTCGCTGAGCACGGCCTGGCCAGAGAAAGCATGGAGCGACTCGTAAATCGGCGTCAGGTGGGGATCGACGTCTCCAGGCCCTGACGGTTCGGTCGGCGCCGCATGGTCCACCTTCGTCACCGACGCGATCTCCTCGATGGCCCGGCGATGGGGCCCGAAATCGATCTCTCGCGGCGCGATGTCGCGGTAAACCTGGGCGAAGGTGTCAACGACCAGGGGGTCGTACGCGCGACCGCGGTCCTCGATGAGCATGCCGAGCGCCTGCTCCTCACTGAGTGCCCGGCGATACGGACGATCGGAGGTGAGCGCGTCGAAGACGTCCACCACCGACAGGATGCGTGCGCCGATCGGGATGTCCGCGCCGGCAATCCCGTCGGGGTAGCCGCGGCCGTCCCACCGCTCGTGGTGATGACGCACGATCGGCACGACCGGGTACGGGAAGTCAATCGCCGACAGGATGTCGGCCCCGATCGTGGCGTGCTTCTTCATCTTGTCGAACTCGGCGGGCGAGAGCTTGCCCGGCTTGTTCAGGATGTGCTCGGGGATGGCCAGCTTGCCCATGTCGTGCAGCAGGGCCGCGGCCTCGATGGCTTTCAGCTGGCGCTCGTCCTTGACGCCGATCGCCCTGGCAAGGCCGACGCACATGGCCTGCACACGGCGGATGTGCCCGTGGGTGATCTGGTCCTTGGCGTCCACGGCCATCGCCAGCGTCTCGATCGTCGACAGGTACAGGCGATTGAGCTCCTGGAGGTGCCGGTTGGCGTCCTCGACGCGCGCGAGCGACGTCTTGAACGTGAGGTACGAGATCATCATCAGCGGCACGACCGCGCCCAGCGCGACGAAGTTGAAATCGCGCGAGTTGTGGACGAGGAGAGCCGCGACCGAGGCCGCCCCGAAGTAGTTGAGCAGCACCCAGCCGAAGTGCTGGCGCCAGATGCTCCACAGGGGAGCCGCCTGGTGGATCGAGACGACAATCGAGGTGAGCCCGCTGTTGATGACGAAGTACGTCGAGACGAAGAGCACCAGGGGCACGAGGTTGCTTCCCACGTCGAGCGGTGCCCGGTCGGACACGCTGATGCCGCTCACCGTGAAGAACAGGCTCGAGGCGACGAACAGGGAGAGGGCAGGCTCGGTCAGGTTGAAGAGCACCTGGTGCACCGGGCGGTGCCGGCGCCAGCACGAGATGACCAGGCCATCGACGGCGATGACCAGCGTGGCGGGGGCCGGCCCGTAGAGCAGCGCGCACACGAACACGAAGGTCTCCGAGACCGAGATGGAGGCCGAGACGTTGGGGATCCGGATCGCGAACATGCTGCTGAGCGTGGTGAGGGCCAGCAGAAGGAACCACATCGGGTCGGGCGGCGCCTGAATCACCCGCTGTGCGGCGTAGGCCACGACGGTGCCGCCGGTCGCGATGACCGCGCCGACGTAGGCACGACCGAGAGGAGACAGCGGTTTCGACGACGTGGCCATCGCAGTCGGCGACGCCGCCAGCCCGGGCGGCGTCAGGCTCGAGGGGACGTCACCGCGCCGTGGCGGCCGGCGACACTCCCGACGCAGCGGAAATCGGCCAAATCCGGGCCGTCTTGAGCCGCGACGCGTTGACGGGTAGTGGGCAGACGGGTTAGGCTCGAAATTCTCCATGAGGTGGCTGGCGCGCGTTCGTCGGACTGCGTGGGCTGCGGCCGCGCTGGCGGTGCTTGGCGGCACGCTGGGTCCCGTCGCCGTCACCCACGAGGGGGGCGACGACCCGGCCTGCGAAACGGCGGCCGCCGTCCCAAGGCACGGTTCCCGGGTCGACGCCGCCGAGTCCGCATCCAGGCCCGAACATTGCGCGGTCTGCCACTGGCTGCACCTGTTGCGCTGGGTAGCCCCCGCCAGCGGTGTCCGGGCCCAGGCGCCGGTTGGTACACGCGACCTCGTGGAGCCCCAGGACGTCGACCCCGTCCTCGCCTCGTCATTTCCCTCCTCCGGACGTTCGCCCCCATCGTCTGCCGGGTGATGTGCCTGCTGGTCGAGTGACCAGCGTGTTGTTGCCGCGCAGCCACCCGGCGTCAGGCGGTTGGCGCGGAGGGCTCCTCAGACCGTCGCGTGCCGCTGGCACGGCGCTCGGCGAGGGCGCCTGTTGGCGGTGTTCGACGGATGTCGGAGTGGCGAATGGTCCGATTCACTGCACGGATGCTCGGAGTCGCAGTCCTGTTCACCACGGCGGGCCTGACCGCCTCAGCGGGCGCTCAGCCGAATGATGCCCGTGTAACTGGGCGCGTCACGATGTCGGTGACGCCCGACCCCGTTGCGGGTGCAACGGTCGTGTTGCGCTGGGGAGAGCGTCCTGTGCTTCAGCAGGCCGCCGGCGCCGATGCCAGCGACCTGACGACCCAGACGGCGCAGGATGGCACCTTCGCGTTCAGAGGGCTCAAGCCCGGACACTATCACGTGCTGGTGGAGGCCCAGGGCTTCCTGAGCCGGCGCCTCGATGTCCGGGCCGCCGCCGACACCACCCCGATTGCGGTGACGCTCGACCTGGAGATCCACTTCACCGAGGTGCTGTCGGTCAGCGCCACGCCGAAGAACCAGTTCGACACCTACCAAGCCACGTCGGTGCTGGCGGGGCAGGAGCTCGCGATCAACGTGGGCACGACCCTCGGGGCCTCGCTGAATCGTCAGCCCGGCGTGGCCGAGCGCGCCTTCGGCCCTGGGCCGGCGCGGCCGGTCATTCGAGGCTTTGACGGAGACCGCGTCCTGATCCTCGAGGATGGCCAGCGGACCGGTGACCTGTCGAGCCAGTCGGGCGACCACGGCGTCAACGTGAACCCGGCGAGCGCGAGCCGGATCGAGGTCGTCCGCGGTCCGGCGGCCTTGCTCTACGGCTCGAGCGCCATCGGCGGGCTCGTCAACGTCATTACCGATACCGTGCCAGCAAAGCCGCTCGATGGAGTGTCTGGGTCTCTCCAGGGCGATGCCGCTTCAGGAAACCGCGGGGGCGGCGGCGCGGCCGACTTCGACTGGGGCAACGGCGCGGTCGCCATCCACGCCGGCGGCGGCGGCGCGAAGACGGGCAACATGCACACGCCGGAGGGCGAGGTCGACAACACCCAGTCGCGCAACGCGTTCGGGGCCGCGGGGGTCTCGTGGACGTCCGCGAACGGGTATGTCGGCGGCAGCTACGGCTATGACGACATGCGCTACGGCATCCCGATTGTCGAGGGAGGGGAGGTCGAGCTGACCCCCCGTCGTCACGCGTTCAACGTGCGGGGCGAGCGACGGGACCTCGGTGGGTTCTTCGAATCAGTTCGCGGCCTCTACGGGTATCGGCGCTACCGGCACGACGAGATCGTGAGCGGCGAGATCGGCACGCGGTTCAAGAACGACACGAACGAGATCGACCTGCGCGCGACGCATCGAGCCGTGGGGCGACTGAGTGGCACCGTCGGCGGGTGGGGACTGTGGCGGGCGTTCGAGTCGGTGGGCGAGGAAGCCCTGTCGCCACCGGTTGACCAGCAGGGGTATGCGCTCTTCGCGTACGAGGAGGTCAGCTGGCCGCACGTGACGCTCCAGTTCGGCGGCCGGTACGACCGCGCGTCGTTCCAGCCCGCCGAGCAGTACCCAAACCGCGACTTCAACGAGTTCTCCGGATCAGTTGGAGCGCTGTTTCGCCCGACCGGGGACACCACGGTGGCCGTCAACATCGCCCGGGCCGCGCGCCACCCCGCCCTCGAGGAGCTGTACTTCTTCGGGCCCCACCTCGGGAACTTCGCGTTCGAGATCGGCAACCCTGACTTGTCGTCCGAGATTGGCCTGGGCTTCGATGTGTCGTTCCGCTGGCGAGTGCCCCGCGTTTCGGGGGAGGTGACCTACTTCCGGAACGACATCGACGACTTCATCTACCGGAACCCGATCACCCCGGAGGAGTTCGATGCGCGTTACGGACACGATGCGCACGGGGACGGGGGCGAGGGCGGGCACGAAGAAGAAGACCTGCCAATCGTTGAGTTCGTCGGGGCCGACAGTGTCCTCCAGGGGTTCGAGGCACACGCGGACATTCAGGTTGTGAGCGGGTTCGCCGTCGATGTCAGTCTCGACTACGTGCGGGGTGAGCTCAAGGCGGACGGAACACCGCTCCCCAGAATCCCGCCGTTCAGGTTCCTGGTGGGGCCTCGCTATCAGCACGGCGGGCTGCAGGTGGGGGCCGACGTGTCGGTCGTGGCCGACCAGGATCGCGTCGGCACCAACGAGACACCGACTGACGGCTACGGGTTGCTCAAGCTCTTCGGCGCCTACTCGTTTGCAGCGGGCGGGATGACGCACAC
>JAFNAJ010000131.1 GCA_017860085.1 Acidobacteriota bacterium
AGGACCTGCAGCACCTGGTCCTCGGGGAAGATCGCCAGCAGTTGCTCCGCGTCGCGCGCCATCGAGTCGATGCTCGACGGGGTCTGCGCAGGCAGCGACACGGTCGACTTGGCAATCTTCTCGCGCAGCGACTCCAGGTCGTCCGTGAAATCGTGAATCACCCCCAGGGTCGTCCCCAGGTGGTAGACCGCCACCCGCGTGTTCGGCGCCAGCGCGCGGAGAGACCGCGTGACCTGCGCGCGGGCCCACATCACCTGCGATGGCTCGGTGTTCAGCGCGTCCAGCACGATGGCTGAGATGCTGCGCGGCGGCCCTGGCGAGTATTCCAGGCGATTCGAGAAGACCCCTGTCGGCAGAAGTGTCGCCTGGTGCGTCGCGGCCGCCGCCCCCTCGTATTGGAAGAACGAGACGTCCCGCCGCCGGCCGTCCACGTGGACGACGACCTCGTCCCTGCCCAGATCGGTGACCGGGCTACCCTTCTGGTCCACCGCGACGAGGGTGAACTCGACCAGCCGCGTCGTGGTCTGAAAGGACGGCCGTTCCTGCTGCGCGCCCAGTGCCACGCTCACGCACGCGCACACGAACGCCACCGGCACTCGCATTCGAATGGCCCCCCACGATCGTAGCACTTGCGTCTGCGGCACCTCTCCCACTGGAACTCGGCGACGCAGGCCTCTGGCTGGGGTCAGCGGTGGACACGGCTGCCCCACCGCGCCCTGCCGAGCGCGTCGGCCGCGAGCATCGCGTCGAGCACGCGGTCGGGAGTGATCGTGCCCGCCTCGTGATGGATCGGCTGCCCGGGCGCGCAGGCCCGTTCCGCCGCCTTCAGCAGGTCACCACGGCTGACGCTCCCCAGGCCGATGTCCGCCAGCGTGGTCGGCAGCCCGACGCTCTCGCAGAACGAGTACACGGTGGCCGACTCGTCCGGCGCGGCGTCGGTCAGCTGCAGCCCGGCGAGGGTGCCGAAGGCGACCTTCTCGCCGTGGTAGAACGCGTGGGTCTCGGCCAGCGCCGTGAGCCCGTTGTGAATCGCGTGGGCGGCCGCCAGCCCCGCGCTCTCGAATCCGAGGCCGCTCAGCAGCGTGTTGGCCTCGACAATTCGCTCCAGGGCCGGGGTGATGATGTGTGCGTCGCTGGCGAGCTTCGCGGCCAGGCCGTAGGCGAGAAGCGTGTCGTAGCAGAGCCTGGCGATCTGGAGTCCTGCCGCAGTGCAATGCCCCCCACACTCGTTGGGCGACTGGGTGCGGTCGCAGGACCGGGCCTCGAACCAGGTCGAGAGCGCGTCGCCCATTCCGGCCACCAGGAAGCGGGTGGGCGCCGCGGCGACGATGCTCACGTCCACCAGCACTGCCGCCGGGTTCGTCTTCTGGTAGGACACCGACTGGAAGACGCCCGCCGTCGAGTAGATCACCGCGCACCCGCTGCAGGGAGCATCGGTCGAGGCGATGGTGGGCACCACGATCACGGGAATGCCCGCGCGGTCGGCGGCGATCTTGGCCGTGTCGATCGTCTTTCCGCCACCCATGCCGACCAGCACGTCCGCGTGCGTCTCTCGGATGATGCCGGCCACGCGGGCCAGCTCCTCCTCGCAACACTCGCCGCCGAAGGCCTCGACCGAGATGCCCAGGGCGCGGCAATCCAGGCCGCATCCGGGCAGGACCTGCTCCCTGACCGACCGCGAGGCGAGGATCAGGCCACGGGTGCCGAAGCGCTGTGTCAGGGCGGGCAACTCGCCGATGGCGCCGACACCCTGAATGTACTTACCTGGGAAGACGGCCTTCCTCAACATGTGGAGCGCCTCCCGTCGCGCTGCCCACAGTTCTTACGCCTCCAATGAGTGCAGGGTCAAGCTCCGCGCCAACCCAGCGGGCCTGGGGTCATGGGCACGCACCAGCCTGCACGAGGTCGAGCCGGTCCGGATCGGTAGCCGGGCGTGCCGACGCATCGAGCAGCGGTACGGCGGTATAGTCGGTGGGGACCGGGAAACCGGGACGGCGGACGTTCGAGGCGGCCCAGGCATGGGCCATCGAGGAAATCGTCCGCGGCGAGTTCAACGTCTTCCGCGGCATGGAGGCACCCGGCAGCCGCGCGGACAGGCAGGTGCGAAGGCGGATTCGGAGATTCAGCGGCTCGATGCTGCGGGCCTGCCTCGCCGATCGGCTCCGCGAGCACCAGCTTCGAAACAATCGTCACGTGATGGCTCGTCGGCGGGCCTGAAGTCGGTGTGCCACTCGGAGTGTGAACCATGGACGAGATCCTGATCGACGTAGTCGACGCGGTCCGCCGCGTCCAGCTGAACCGGCCCGACAAGAAGAACGCGATCACGGCGGCCATGTACGACCGGCTCGCCACGGCCCTCCGCACGTCGAACGACGATGCCGGCACGCGCGTCGTCCTGCTGACCGGCGCCGGAGACACCTTCACCGCCGGCAACGACGTGCGCGACTTCCTCGAGCATCCGCCCCAGGCCGCCGATTCCCCGGCGTTTCGCTTCATGCGCGCGATCACGTCGCTCGAGAAGCCGCTGGTCGCAGCCGTGCACGGCGCTGCCATCGGGATCGGCACCACGATGCTGTTCCACTGCGACCTGGTGTACGCGGCCGAGGGCACGCGCTTCCAGATGCCGTTCGTGAACCTCGGGCTGGTGCCCGAGCTGGGGTCGAGCCTGACCGTGCCGGCCCTAGTCGGCCATCAGCGGGCATCGGCCCTGCTGCTGCTGGGGCAGCCGTTTGACGCCCAGGCGGCCTGCGCCATGGGGCTGGTGAACGAAGTCGTGAAGGCCGACGAACTCGTCGACCGCGCGATGGCGGCTGCGCAGGCCCTGGCCGTCCATCCCCCGACGGCGGTCCGACTCACCAAGGCGCTGCTCAAGCGCAACGCCGCGCAGGCGCTCGATCGCACGCTTGGAGAGGAAGCGGCCCTCTTCGTGCAGCGGCTCGTGTCGCCGGAGGCCAAAGAGGCCTTCTCGGCCTTCCTGGAGAAGAGAAAGCCAGACTTCTCGCGCGTCGAGTAGCCGCCCGGCCTCGCGTCGGGCGCCGGCCCCGGGGGTGTTCTCGCCGGTCTCAGAAGCGTAGCGTCATCGACACGCTCGCGTGTCGGGGCGCCACGACCGGCACCACGGTCACGGATGTGGACGGTGTGTCCGGGCTCGTGTAGATGGTACGCTGCCCCTTGACCAGCGCGTCGACCAGGGTGCCGAGCCCCGCGCCGACCAAGAAGCCTGCCGCGACCGCCCCGACCGCTTGCCCCCCGCTGCAGTCGCTGCCTTCCGAGCAGAGCGCGGCCACAAGGCCTGCATAGACCCCCCCACCGACTGCGCCGCCGATCAACGCCCCGTTGACGACCGAGTCGTTGTGACGGTGCCGAATCGAGCGCACCTGCGAGGCCTCCCACGTGCGACCCTGGCCGTCGACGTCGACCTGCACCGCGTCCGGTGTGAGCTGCCTGAGGCGACCCTCGACTTCGCGCCCGTCCGCATCGGTGAGCCAGATGGTTTCGCCTGGTGCGAGCAACACCTGGAGCTGCGCGAACGACTGTGCGGGCTGCTGGGCGAACACGCGCGACGCCGCGAGCAGGAGCACGCTGGCAACGACGAGTCCCCGCGCGCGCATACGACCTCCTCGGACGCCGCGGTGCGCCGGTGTCCCGCGCCGGGCACGTGGTGGGCGTCCTGTCTGTGCATGCGCGAACGGCCAGAGAACTGGCTCACCGGACGCGACGACGAGCGAGCTGTGGCCTTGGTCGGCGTGGCCGCTACTGAGGGAACGACACGATGCGCGGCTCCCACGTCACGGGGTCGCCTTCGATCGCGTGCTGGGAGCTGACCAGCTCGAGGCGCTCGGGCGTGACCTCGACGAGCAGGAAACTCTTGTCGCGGTCGGGCCAGAAGGCCTCCCAACCGGCCTTCCAGCGCTTCTGCTTCTCCACCGGGTCGTCCACGAGCCGGGCGTGACCGACGAGGCTCACGTAGCCCATCGACTTCGGGTCGAAGTAGTAGAGCGTCACGCGCGGGTCTCGCTTGATCTCGGCCACCTTGCGGCTCTTCGGGTTCGTGGCGAACCAGACGACCATGGCCTCGTCCGGAGCGAACGCGTCGATCGTCCGGGCCTGAGGTCGTCCCGTGCTGTCGACCGTGATGACCGCGCAATAGCGCGAGGCCTCGATGATGCTGCGTGCCACCTCCACCAACGCCGCGCGCGAGGGCGCGGGCCGGTCGGGCGTCTGCGCCCCGGCGCTCACCGCGCACACGAGTCCGATCACACACGCCAGCCCGATGGTCGCTGATCTCATTCTCAAGCCTCCTTCTCCCCGCGGGAGGGGGGTCAGGTCTTGAATGTCAGCGTTTTTCACGACCTGGCACCTTCGTTCCGTGTCCCACCCGCTGGTGTCAGATGTGAAGGATGTGCAGATTCAAGACCTGACCCCAAGCGAGAGCGCTCGAAACAACAGCGCCAGCGTCACCACGCCGGCCGCCACGATGGTCCAGCCAACACGATGCAGGTCGTGTGCCCGCACGGACGACAGCCACGACAAGAACGACAACACACCGGCCGGTGCGAGTGCGAGGGGCATCCCCTCGGCGACGAGCCCGGCCAACGCGAGCCGGTGCATGATCCACCAGGACACGGCGCCAACGAGCACCGCGCCGGCGCACAGAGCCCGCCAGCGCTCTTGTCGGGTCCGTGCGATCACACCACGAACGCCAAGGGTCGCCACCGCGAACATGGCGCTCCACACGGCCCAGGCCCCGATGACCTGCGACACCCCAAGTCGGGCGGCCAGCCCGACGGGCACGCACCACGACGCGAGCGTCACCGCGATGAGCACCTCGCCTCCGACCGTGCGCTCGCGGCCCGCGCGGACCAGCCACATCGCCACCGCCGCCAGCGCGCAGGTGGCGAGCACTGTATGTCGCACGCCAGGCGGAGACGCCACGAACGCGGCGCACCCCGCCACGAGGCCGACCGCGCCAAAGACCGCCACTGACCTGACGGCGGCAGAGCGCCGCTCGCGCAGGGCCCGGCCGCCCCGCCGGCCGAACAGCACCGCCAGCCCTTCGTGCGCGAGAAACCCGCTGATGGCCGTGAGCGCAAAGCCCAGAGCCACCGCGGACGATCGCCCAGCACCGAGCACGGTCACCAGCGGAAACAGCAGCTGGCCGTAGGCGCCGTGTTCCCGCGGAATCAGCATGGGCGCCCCAAGTATGCCTCAGCCCCGCCCGCGCCCGGGGTCAGATCTTGATTCTAGGGATTGCTGCACGACCGCCGAGCCCCTGGGGGGCGTCGAGTACTTGAGCGGGCCGAGCGCGCGAACGGTGCATAGAATCAAGATCTGACCCCGACCGGCAGTATGCATCAGACCCATCAGGGCCCGACCCCACGCTATAATCAGCGGGTATGCCGATCTTCGAGTACGTCTGTCGCGACTGCGACCGCCGGTTCGAGACGCTCGTGCGCGGCGATCGCGTCCCCCAGTGCCCGGCCTGCCAAAGCGCGAACCTCGACAAGCAGTTGTCGGTGTTCGCGGTGTCGGGCAAGGGCGCGACGCCGTCCTTTCCGGCACCAGGTCCATGCGGCTCGTGTGGCCACCCTCGCGGTCCTGGCGCGTGCTCGCTCAACTGATCACCCCTGGGCGCAGAGTCTGGTGCCAGGTCGTGAAAAAGGCGGAGATTCAAGACCTGACCCCGCTATAATCGGCGGCTGAGGTTCGACGTGGGCATTCCCCGCATCACGAAGGAAGAACTGAAGGCGCGCCTCGAGGCCGACGCCGGCGAGACTCGGCCAATCCTGGTCGATGCTCGACTCAAGTACCCCTACGAGCACAGCACGGTCACGCTGCCCGGGGCCGTTCGCGTCTCGCCGCAGAGTCCCGACTGGTCGGTCCTCCCCCGGGATCGCGACGTCGTCGTCTACGATTCGGACCCCGACGAGATCGTCAGCGCACCCCTGGTCGCCCAGTTGATCGAGCGCGGCGTGGCGGCCGTAGCGCTCAAGGGCGGCATCGCCGACTGGATGGCCGCCAACCTGCCGACCGAGCCGAAGGGAACGCCGCAGCAGGTGGTCCCTGAGGCCGCCGTCAAGGGGTAGCGCCGTTCTTCCCTGGACCGCACGGAAGGTGCTTCCGGCACTGCCCGGCGCCCTCGAGGCCCTGGCCGCGTGCGCGGAGATTCGCGGCGAGGGTGGAACCGCTGGCGAGTTCCGCCGCTTCGCGGCGCACCTCGGATCCCTGCCCGAACGCGAAGGCGTCGACCTCGTCCGGCAGCTCGCCAAGGATGGGTCATCGCCCGCGGGACTCGCGACGAGCGTCTGCGAGGCCGTGCGCGACATCGCCCGCCACGGGAGCGCTGCGGTCATGCAGGCCGCGGTCGCCAAGCTGCCGCGAGACCTCGGCCGGCTGCTGGCCGTGCCGAGCGTCAGCCTCACGGAGACGCTCGACCTCCATCGCCGGTTTGGCGCGGTGACGGCCGCAGACCTGGCGGCCGTCGCCACCCTGGCTGGCCTCGAAGACTCCGACCGCCAGATGCTGGCCCTGCACCACCGACTGCTCGAGCTCCTGCCCTCGCTGCGGGAAGGTCACCCGCGCATCCCGCTCGGACGCGCGTACTCCATTGCCGAACAGGTGACGAGCACGTTGCGCGGTGCGCTCCCCGCCGACACCGAGGTGTTCACGGTGGGGAGCCTGCGCCGCTACGAGTCCACGGTGGGTGACATCGAGGTGCTGATCGGAGCCGGCGCCCCAGAGCCCGCCATCGATGTGGCCGTCCGCGCGCTCGAACCGAAAGACATCGCCCACCGCAGTGGACGCGTTGCCAGTGTCGTGCTCGCCGACGAGCAGGTGACGCTGCGAGCCGTCACCCCGGCCGAGGCCCCGTTTGCGCTCGTGCACTACTCGGGATCGGGCCACCACGTGCGTGGCCTCCAGCGTCGCGCATCCGAGCGTGGATGGTCGCTCTCGCCGTCGGGGTTCCTGGTCAAGGGCGGCCCGCGACCGCCGGTCGTCGCCGACGAAGCAGGCCTCTACGCGGCCCTCGACCTCCAGTTCGTGGCGCCCGAGCTGCGACACGGCGACGACGAGATTGCCCGGGCCGCGAGCCACTCGCTGCCTGCGCTCGTCGAGGTGGGCGACATCCGCGGCGACCTGCACGTGCACACGCTGTGGAGCGACGG
>JAFNAJ010000132.1 GCA_017860085.1 Acidobacteriota bacterium
GGTCGGAGGTGGCGCCCGATTGGGGCGACGAGGACCTGCCGGTCGACCCCGACGTGCTGGTGCGCCAGGGAGGCGAGCCCAGGTTCATCTCCGAGGCCTACTTCCTCAAGTTCAAGTTCGAGCCTGGCAACTACTACCTGGTCGGACGCGAGCCGCTGGACGGGCGCGAAGTGCTGCGGGTCGAGTACTACCCACGGCGGCTCTTCTCGGACGGCGATCGTAACCGGGAACACTCGGTGTCCGAGTCCGGCCCAGACACAGGGCGTCGGGACCAGGATGGTCGGAAGTTACGCCCGCGCGATCCCGGGGACGTCGATGAGACCGACCTCGAGCGCAAGTTCGACAAGGTGGCGGTCGTCACGTTGTGGGTCGACCCGGCCGAGTCGCAGATCGTCAAGTACACGTTCGACAACGTGGGCCTTGGCTTCTTGCCTGGCCGCTGGATCGTCCGGTTCGACGACCTTCGCGCGTCGATGACCATGGGGCGGTACTTCGATGCCGTGTGGCTGCCCCGCGAGATCCGCTTCGAGGGAGGCCTGACGCTCGCCAGCGGGGCCTATGGACTCGAGTACACGCGCACGTTCTCCGACTACCGCCAGGCCGAGACGAAGGCCATCATCCGCGGTTATGCGCCGAAGCACCCGTGAACGTGCCGTCGCTGGCATCCTGGCGCTGCTCCTGCAGGTGGCCCAAGCGTCAGGCGCTCAGGTCCCGTCCACCGGATCGCCGCCCGGCGAGGTGATCGTCGAGGTTCGCGTCCACGGCAACTACGCGACGCCGGACGCCGACGTCATGACGCTCGCCGGGATCACGATCGGCCAGCCCCTCGGTCCCGGTGGCCTCGAAGCCATCAGGACCCGGCTCAACGAGAGCCGGCGATTTGCCGAGGTCGAGGTCCGGAAGCGATTCCGCTCACTCAAGGAAGGTACGGAGGTCGTGCTGGTCATCCTCGTTCGCGAGTACCCGACGGCCGAAGCGACGCCCGTGGTCCCCGGCGTGCGCCCCCCGCGGGCCTGGGCCGGCCCGCTGATGGTGCTTCCGGTGCTCGACTACGTCGATGGCTATGGGTTCACCTACGGTGCGCGGCTCAGCGTTGTCGACGCCCTGGGCCGCGGAGGGCGGGTCTCGACGCCGTTGACCTGGGGAGGCACCAAGCGCGCAGCCGTCGAGCTCGACAAGGATCTCCCGCGCGGTCCGGTGCACAGGCTCGAGGCTGGCGCGTCGGTGTCGCAGCGCGAGAATCCGTTCTACGAGGAAGACGAAGACCGCCGCGAGGCATGGGTGCGAGCCTCTCGCGCGATCGCGCCCGCACTGCGGCTGGGCGCCCGCGTCGGCTACGCCGACGTGTCGTTTGCCGACCTCGACGACACCTACGTGACGTACGGGGCCGATCTCACGCTCGACACGCGCGCCGATCCGGCGTTCCCGCGCAACGCGGTGCTCGCCTCGGTTTCCTGGGAGGGCCTCGACTTCGACGCCTCCCCGACGGCGAATCGCTACCGCCTGGATACGCGGGGCTATCTCGGCCTCGTCGGCACCTCGGTCGCCGCCGTGCGCGCCACGTACGAGACCTCCGACCGCGAGCTGCCACCCTACTTGACACCGCTGCTCGGGGGCGCCAACACGCTGCGCGGCTTCCGGGCGGGATCGTTTGCCGACGACAACCTCTTCGCCGCGTCTGCGGAGATTCGCGTGCCTTTCACCTCGCCCATGCGGATCGCGCGAACCGGCTTCACTGTCTTTGCCGACGTCGGCGCGTCCTACCCTCGCGGCGTGTCACTCTCGGACGCACCCTTTCACACGGGCGTCGGAGGAGGGCTGTTCCTCATCGCACCCTTGATTCGCATGGGGGTCGACGTCGCCTACGGCGTCAACAGCGGAACGTACGGGCACTTTGCCATGATTCTCAGGTTTTGAAGGGGCTGATGGCAGCGCGAATGCGTTTTTGCTAGGCTCAAAGAACCATGTACCTTCAGCATTGCCCCCGGTGGCGGCGCGCCGGGCTGTCAGCGCTCGCGCTGGTGCTGGCGTCGAGCCTGGTCGGCGCGCAGACCCAGGTCAAGCCCCCGAAGAACAAGTACACCCCTGAGCAGGACGTCGAACTGGGCCGGCAGGCTGCCGCGGAGGTCCGCCAGCAGTACCCGGTGATCAGCAACGATCAGATTGCCGACTATCTCGCGCAGCTGGGCAACCGCCTCGTCGAGGCCTCGCCGGCCGAGCTGAACCACCCGGTGTTCGAGTACTCGTTCACGCCGGTGAACCTGAAGGACATCAACGCGTTCGCGTTGCCCGGGGGACCGATGTTCGTCAATCGCGGCATGTTTGAGGCCGCGTCGACCGAGGGCGAAGTGGCGGGCGTGATGGCCCATGAGCTGGCGCACGTCCTGTTGCGCCACGGCACGGCCAACGCGACGAAGGCCCAGAACCCTTGGCTTCAAATCGGCGCTCTGGGTGGGGCGATTGCCGGAGCCATCGTGGGCGGTGCAGCGGGCTCGGTGATTGCCAACGGCAGCCAGTTTGGCTTGGGCACGCTGCTGCTCAAGTACAGCCGCGAGTACGAGAAGCAGGCCGATCTGCTCGGCGCCCAGATCATGGCGCGTGCCGGCTACGATCCGCGCGACCTGGCCCGCATGTTCGAGACGATCGAGCGGCAGTCGAAGGGCGGTGGCCCGCAGTGGCTGAGCAGCCACCCCAACCCTGGCAACCGCACGGCCTACATCGCTCAAGAGGCCGCGCAGCTCGAGATCGTCAACCCGAACACTGACGCGACGGGCTTTGAACGGACCAAGCAGCAGTTCGCCTCGCTGCCACGCGCGAAATCGATGGCCGAAGTGGCCAACGCGGGATCGGGCGGCGGTCGTGGAGGTCCCGTTTCGGTGGGCACGGTCGGCGACCCCGTGCCGCCGCCATCAGCCCGGCACCGGGAGGTTCGCGGCGGGCAGGTGTTCCGGGCCAGCGTGCCTGACAACTGGCAGGCCCTGTCGTCGAACAACTCCCTCAGGTACGTCCCCGAGAACGCCTACGGGCAGTGGCGGGGCCAGCCGGTGTGGACCCACGGTGTCGAGTTCGGGATCGCCCGCGCCGGCTCGCGCGATCTCCGCGAAGCCACCAACGCCTTGCTCGACGGCCTCGCGCGAGGAAACCCCGACCTTCGGCTAGCGGGCGACCAGCGCTCGGTCCGCCTGTCGCAGCGAACGGCCATCGGCACCCCGCTCGTCAATCGCACGTCGATGGGCACGACCGAGCGCATCGACCTCTACACGACGTTTCTGGCCGACGGAAACCTCTTCTACTACCTGACCATCGCGCCGGACGACGAGTTCCCGCGCTATCAGTCGACGTTCCAGCGGATCGGGCAGTCGATCCGCATCACGGACCAATGAGGTTCTAACGTTCGCGGCTGCAGGGTGGCTCGATGCGCTTGAGCCAGTCGAGCGCCGGCTCGCCAATCGGGGCGCCGGGCGGCGAGGCCGGCGCGGCCGGTGACGACACGGGCAGTATCGGTCGCTCGAGAAAGCGCACGATGTCGTCCACGAGCAGCGTATTGTGCGCCGCCACCTCGTCGTCGGTGCCCGACGTCGTGCCCGCATCGAGCCGGTCGGCGAGCTGCGTGAGCGCAGCCGACGCCACCGCCCGCACCTGCGGCATCGGGGCCGTTCCTGCGAGCCTCATCAGGTGCTCCACGCACACGCGCTGGGTCGCAAGCGCGATCTGGCGTTCGTAGGCCGACCCGGTCGCGGCATCGAAGCCGGCCTCGATCACCCGTTCGAGCACATCGCCGAGTCCCGGAAGCGACCCGTCGAGCGCGTGCTGTTCGACCATCCTGGCCGCTCGATGCGGGTCGAGGAGACTGGCGAGTGTGTGGTTGGCGGCCACGACGGCTGGCGTGATCGCGTCGAATGCTGCCCCGGTGTAGCGGGGGAAGAGCTCGCGGCTTGGGCCATAGCCCGGAGGACGCGGCGGGATCGCCTGCAGCACGCGGTCTGGTACACGCAGTTCCGCGGGCGTGAGCGTTCGCATCAGGGCGTCGATCGCTGCGCGCTGCGCGGCACCGGGCGCCCACTGAACCGGCCGACGCCCGTCGCCGCGCATGGCGTAGATGTAGTCGACCCCGCCCACGACGGAGGCGGCAGCCTCGACCTGGTAGCGGTGGTGCAGGTAGAGCGGGACGAGCACTTCTTCGATCGTCGCCATCGGCCGCCCACGCTTGATCGCGGTCTCGCCGAAGCGGTCGAGCGCCACGCGCCGCACCTCCATCATACGGTCGAGCTCGATCGCGGCGTCGGTACCGTTCGACCACTGGTCGGCTCTCGGGTGCGTCTCGAGGTCCTGGTTGGTCAGGAACCGGAGGTCGCGCGCCCACGCCTCGTTCAGCAGGGTCGCGAGTGCCGCCTGCTCGTCGGTGCCGTCCGGGAAGTCCTGGTAGCCGTACGCAATCGCCACCTTGTCCCACTCGCCGATGCCGACCGCGTAGACGCTCGAGGAGTCGAGAGTCTTGTCCGGCCTCAACGTGACCAGCGGGTGCGGGTAGTCCATCACCGAGATGCGTCCCGCGGTGCTGTCGTAGTAGTTGTGCGAGAGTCCCAGCGTGTGCCCCACCTCGTGGGCAGACAGCTGGCGGATGCGCGCCAGCGCCCATTCGCGCAGCTCGGGCGGGGTCTCCTCGCCGTTCTCATAGGGCGAGAGCAGGCCTTCGGCAATCAGGTAGTCCTGGCGAACGCGCAGCGACCCCAACGTGACGACACCCTTGATGATTTCCCCCGTCCGCGGGTCGGTCACCGATCCGCCAGTGCTCCAGCCGCGCGTCGAGCGGTGCACCCAGTTGATGACGTTGTAGCGGATGTCGAGGGGGTTGGCGCCATCCGGCAGCAGCGCCACCCGAAACGCGTTGCGATAGCCGGCGGCCTCGAACGCCTGGTCCCACCACCGCGCCCCTTCGAGCAGTGCCGACCGGATCGGCTCGGGCGCCCCGGGATCCAGGTAGTAGACGATCGGCTCGACGGGCTCGCTCATTCGCGCTGATGGGTCCTTCTTCTGCAGGCGGTGCCGACGGATGAGCCGCTGGGTCATCGGCTCGCCGAGCGCAACGGCGTAGTCCTGGTAGGTGAGGTCGATGTAGCCGGCGCGCGGATCGTCGCGTCTCGGTCTGTAGTTCGCGTCTGGCAGCTCGACGAAGGAGTGATGCACCCGGAGGCTGGCCGCCTCGCCGCTGGCCGCGACGTCGCCGACACCCTCGAAGAAGGTCCCGCCCCTGAAGTCCTGCGGCGGGCCAGGCGCCGGGTCTCCGTCTGCCGCGCTGGCAGGCGCCTGCCGCACGAACGTCAGTTCGACCTCGATCTCGGTGTTCTTCGGGAAGCCTACGGTCATCGGCAGGAAGACGGCGGACCTCGACGGGTCGAGCCGGTACGAACCGGGCCGCAAGCGGGGCCCGATGTTCAGCCCGTCCCGCACCAGAAACTCCGTGAGATCGACCAGCGCGCGCCCATCACTCTCGGCGGCCACGGCAAAGCCCCACAGCACTGATCGCGCGAACGCGTCGCGCACGGCTCGCACCTCGAGCGGGTTGTCGCTGGTGGCACGGTACTGGTAGTTGGGTTGCACCAAGCGGACCTTCGGTCCTGTCCGCTCAAACAACACGATGCGCGAGCCGGCAAGGGCGCCTCGGTCGAGGCCGATGTCGTTCGACCCGAGTCCCGAACCGAGGCCGTTGACGTGCAGGACCTCGGTGTCGAAGCGGGCGATCTCCATCCACAACTGCCCCGCGCGCGCGTCCCAGTACAGCGGAAAGAAACCGTCGATCTTCTGCAGGCCGGCCGTCTTCGCCTCGATCGTGGGCAGGACCACGGGACCTTCCTTCAGCCCCGAGTCTCGAGCCCCGACGGGCTGGACCTCCGGCTGGTCTTCGCCGATCACGCCGCCGCCGAACGAATTCTGCCCGGACGTGCTCACCAAGACGACGGCCAGCGCCACCGAACACGCCCATCGCCCTCTCATCCCGACCTCCCCTTCATCCCGCTCATTCGTGAGCAGGCGCACCCAGCGACAGCTCCCGGCTGTCCACACCCCCACGGGTCGATCCGATGCGCACCGTGACCGCACCAGTTCCCTTCACCTGCCAGCGCACCGTCTTCTGCTCGCCTGGCTTGAGCCAGCCAATCTCAATGGTCGCCTTCTGAGCCGGTTGTCCGGCCGGCACCCCCGCCAGTTCCTGGCCCTTCACCAGCGTGATCTCACACGTGTCCGGCTTCACCATCTTCACGCGCTTCGCCACGTCGAGCGCAGTGGGCATCTTCCCCGCGTTGGTCACCGTGAGCTCGATGTCGTGGAGGTCGGTCGCGTCCTTCACCGTCACGGCCCGTGTCGACACGATCCGCACGCGCGGCAGCTGCTGGGCGAGGAACAGGTTGAACATCGCCTCGTTGCGCGCCCACGTTTCGATGAGATCGGGCGGCGGGTTCTGCCCGTAGAACTTCGGGTTGAATCCGCCAATCTCCACCTCGCCCAACTGCGGGTGCGTGAAACGCGTCCACTCGAGGTAGTCGCCCCTGCCTGCGCGGTGCTGGTCGTACCACTTCAGCACCTCCCACTCGTCGATTCGCTTGTCGTTGTCGTAGTCGACGAAGCGTCCACCGTTCCAGATCTCGTTGCCGTACCAAATCGCGCCGTAGTAGGCGTAGCCGAAGTCGGGACCGTGGCCAAAGAGGGGCGCTTCCCGTGATGGCTCGCCGGTGAACGGGTTGACCGGCGTGCGCGTCGCGTAGACCTTGTACGTGTCGCCGGCCCACGGGTACCCGGTGATCTCCTGGCCCTTCTGATCGAACGATCGGATGATGGCGAGGTCGTCCGGGAACATCGAGTCCTCGCTGGCGCTCGTCGACGGGCCGCGCAGGATCATTGGCACGGCAGTGTCGAGCGACTGCGCGATCGCCACGTTCGGATGCGTCATCAGGAAAGCGAACACCGCCCGCGTCTCGGGCTCCGACAGGGGGTACTCGCCGGCGCCACCCTGGGTCCAGCCGCGTCCCGTCGCTTCCTTCATGGGACGCCAGTTCTCCGGGTAGTTGCGGTGCAGGTCGAGGCCGCCGATGCCGTCCTCGTTGTACCGT
>JAFNAJ010000514.1 GCA_017860085.1 Acidobacteriota bacterium
ACGAGCAGCAGTGGCGCGACGACGAGCACGGTGTCGGGCCGAGCCAGGTACACCAGCGACGCCAGGCCCCACAGGGTGACCAGCCACCGGCCCGGCATCCCGTCCCCGCGCAGGAAGGCGCCGACAAACGCGGCCAGCAGCAGATTGACCAGGGGATTCTCGAGGCCCGAGGTCGAGTAGTCCGTGAAGGCCCGCGAAGAGATCAGCGCCGCCGCGGCCACCCACGCCTGCCACGGCGACTTCGCCCTCGACACCGCCAGCCAGAAGACCCACAGGGAGACCAGCATCGAGAGCGCGAACGTCGTGTAGTAGACGTTGCCGATGAGGAGGTAGCCCGCGGTCAGCAGCGCCAGCCACAGGGGATGGGTGAACGTCTGCACGCGCTCTCCGACGTTGAACGTCAGCCCGTTCCCGTGGGTGACGTTCATCACCGTCCTGAGCGAGATCAAGGCGTCGTCGCTGATCCACGCCGTGCGGACGAGCACCGCCAGGAACACCAGCACGATGAGCAGGGCAACGCGGCGTGGCAGCACGCCTTCCTGACGGAGCGGTTCGGGTGTCATGTCCGTGTCTTGCCAGCGTACTCCAGCATCTGGCGCGTGAAGTCGAGAGGATAGGACATCCGGACGTTGGCGATCCGGCCGTCGGGTCCATGCACGGGCTCGAGGTGCGGCATGACGAACCCGGTGTAGGACGGCAGATCGACGCGCTGCACGCGCGCGACGATCTCGTCGCGCAGCGCGGGGTCGAAGTGCGTGCCGTACGTGTCCACCAGCGCCTTCGCGGCCGCGAAGTCGCCCTGGCTCTTGATCCGCTGCACCTCGGCCAGCAGCCGCCCGGCGCCGTCATGGAAGCCGTGGACGTCGGTGACGACGTAGAAGGTCTTGCCGTCGCGCCAGCGCGCCTGCACCGCGTGGGTGTGCTTCATGAGCCACCGCACGATCAGTTGGCGGTTGCGCATGTGGTCTTCCTCGAGGTGGGCGCCCTCGCGCACGCGCCGCAACTGCACCAGCGCGTTCCGGGCGAAGGCCTCGTACTCGGCGCAGGCAATCTCGGCCTGGTGCGCCGCTTCGACGACGCCCAGGTCCGCCAGTTTCGGGTGCGGCACGAAATAGAGCGCCACCAGGTCCGCGCGCGTCTCCTCGATGGTGGAGTAGTACTCGCGCAGCGCCGCCGACGCACTCGTGCCCAGCGACGGATCCGTTTGTCCCGAGCCGTGGCCGATGACCTCGTGCAGGCTCGTGGCCAGCGCCGACGCCTCCCCGCTCCACCTCGCTGCGCGCTCGGCTTCCTCGCGCGTCCACGAGAACTCGGTCCAGTAAGACCCCGGCAGCGACCGCTCGTAGGCCTCCATGACGTTGACCAGGGAGATGGACTTGCTGCCATGCCGCTCGCGGACGCGCTCGTCGTTCGGCAGGTTGACGCCGATGGGCGTCAGCGGGCCGGAGTCGCCCGTCTCGACGACCACGTCGGTGGCGTTCGCGCTGATGCCGGTCACGTCGGCCTTGCGGTACTTCGGGTCCCACGGCATGTGGTCCTCGAACCACTGCGCGTGGCGGGCCAGCGCCCGTATCGCGTCGGTTTTCGAGTGGTTCACGTAGTACACCATCGCGCCCCACGCGCCTTTCACGCCCCGCGCGTCGAGGTAGACCTCGACGAAGCCGTTGATGGTGTCGACGGGCGAGTGGATGTCGTTCACCCAGGCGATGTCGTACGCCTCGCGGTCGGCCGATTCTCCCGTCCGGTAGTACCGGATGAGCGCGCCGAGCGCCTCTGCCATCGCGGGCGTGGCGTACGGCACCGCCGCTTCGAGGCACCGGACGATGGCGTCGATCTCGCGGGCGTAGCGCCCGCCGCTGCGGTACACCTCCTCGACAAGGCGGCCGTCGCGCTTCACAAGGCGCGAGTTCAGCGCGTACTGCTCGCGGAAGCCCTCCAGGTCGGCGAGGCTGACGCCGTCGTAGAGGTTGTTCGCGCTCATGGTGAGGATGTCGCGGCCCTCGCCCGGCGTCTTGCTGGTGATGCTGGCATCGAACCCGGGATCGAAGAAGCTCGGCGCAAGGCGTGCGAGCAGTCCGTCGAGCGTCTCGCCGGGCTTCGTCGGCAGCGGGGCCCCGTCGTTGGCCGCGGCCCGCACGGCTGCTTCGAACGCCTCGGGGTCGCAGCGCAGGAGGAACTTCCGCGCGGTCTGTCCGTTGTGCGGCCCGCTGTTCAGCCAGAAGAGCTTTGCGTAGTGATGCACCCGGCCAGGGTGTCCGCGTCGACGTTCGCGGCGTGCGTGAGGACCGCCTCCACGACCCCGCGCATGTCGAGGCTCGGGGCGTACCTCTGGTCGTAGTAGATGTCCCGTCCCGCGAGCGCGGCCCGAGACAGGTGATAGATCAGCGTCTTCTCGCGCGGCGCCAGCTCGTTGAAGCCGTCCGCGTAGAGCTGCACCACCGCCGCGTCGTCGACCCGCTCGAGCAGGTAGGGGCGATCGGGCTGGCCGCTCACAGCTGTACCCGCTCCAGGTACTCGGGTATGTGGACGCGCCAGCCGAGCTCGCGTTCGATACGCGATTTCAGGGCCGCCTGCGCGGGCGGCTCGCCGTGCACGAGGTAGGTCATCCGCGGGGCGCGCGTGAAGCCGCGCAGCCACTGCATCATCTCGTCGGCGTCGGCGTGGGCCGACATCGAGTCGATGCGCTCGATGCGCGCGCCCACC
>JAFNAJ010000133.1 GCA_017860085.1 Acidobacteriota bacterium
GTCGACCAGTCGGCGCAGGACGAGGGTGAGGTCGTGGTGGTGCTCGGGGAGAGCGCCGCGGCCGCGCCCGCGGAAGCCCCGACCAGGCCGGCCGCGCCGACTCCGCAACCGGCTGGCGAGAGCATTGAGAAGCTCGAGCGGGCCGTGGCGGCGATGAGAGCCCCAGCCACGCCGGCAGAGCCCCGGCCTCCCGCAGCGTCGACCACGCCCGTGGCCGCGGCGCCGCCTCCACCTCCAGCCCCACCCGATGTGGTGCCGGCCTCGCCGCCGGCCCCGCCGGTCGAGCCGGAACGGCGAGAGGCGGAGCCTCCGCCGCCGCCCGCCCCGCCTGCACCGGCCCCAGTGGCGCGCCCCGATCCGCTCAGCACCTTGAAAGTCTCGCCGGTGCAGACTGTCACCGCGGCGCCCACGCCGACGAGCGAACCCGGCCAGCACGTCATCTCGGGCGGGCAGGCGGAGAAGGTCTTCACCGGGCACCCCATCAGCCTCGATTTCCAGGGCGTCGACCTGCGAGCCGTGCTGCGCACGTTTGCCGAGATCACGGGGCTCAACATCGTGATCGATCCCCAGGTGCAGGGCACCGTCGACGTGGCGCTGCGCGACGTGCCCTGGGACCAGGCGCTCGACATCATCCTGCGCGCCAATCAACTCGGCTACAACGTCGACGGCACGATCGTTCGCATCGCGCCCCTGAAGACGCTGGCCGACGAGGAGGCGCAGCGGCGCAAGCTCACCGAGGAGCGCGCGCTGTCGGGCGACCTCCAGGTCGTGACCCGCACGCTCTCATACGCGCGCGCCGCGGAGGTGTCCGACCTCATCGTCAGGACCGCGCTGTCGACGCGCGGCACCGTCGAGGTCGACGAGCGCACCAACACGCTCATCATCACCGACCTCGAGTCGAGGATCGACCTCGCGCAGAACCTGCTCAACACGCTCGACCGTCCCGAGCCTCAGGTGGAGATCGAGGCGCGCGTGGTGCAGACGACCAGCGAGTTCGCGCGCGCCATCGGGGTGCAGTGGGGGATCAACGGCTACGTCGCGCCGGAGTACGGAAACACGACCGGCCTGGCATTCCCCAACCAGGGGAGCCTGACGGGGCGTACCGGCAGCGTTCAGAGCGACGGGCGAACGGAGACGCAGACGGCGGTGGGACTTCGGGCTCCCAATGCGACGAGCGCGATCGGCCTGGCGCTCGGCGCCGTCAACGGCGCGTTCAACATCGACGTGGCGCTCACCGCGCTCGAGCGGGCCGGCAAGGGGCGCATTCTGTCGACACCCCGCGTCTCGACGCAGAACAACGTCGAGGCCGAAGTCACGCAGGGCGTCCAGATTCCGATTCAGACGGTGGCGAACAACACCGTGACCGTGCAGTTCAAGGACGCGGCGCTGACGCTGAAGGTGAAGCCGCAGATCACGGCGGCCAACACCGTGATCATGCGCATCACGCTCGAGAATGCCTCCCCCGATTACAGCCGGCAGGTGAACGGCATTCCCCCGATCGACACGCAGCGGGCAGTCACGGAGGTCTTGGTGAAGGACGGGCACACCACGGTGATCGGCGGCATCTTCGTGAGCCGTGAGGCCACGATCAACGACCGGACACCGGGGCTGCACCGCATCCCGCTGCTCGGTTGGCTGTTCAAGCGGGACGCGATCCAGGACGAGAGTCGCGAACTGCTCATCTTCATCTCGCCGCGGATCATCAAGGGATAGCGCGCGATGGGGACCTCAACCATGCAGACGATGCCTAGCACGACTTCCGGATCGCCGCGACCCGTCCGCGTGGCCGGGCTGATCGCGCTCGTGGCCGCGCTCGTGGCCGCGTCTTCGTGCGGAGACGCGGTGCGCGAGGGCACGGGCTCCGCGTTCCTCGTGATCGACAACCTCACCGCCTCGGCGGGCGGCTCCAGTGGGGGCGTCAGCTTCAGCAACACGCTCGAGTCGGACGTGCTCACCAAGGGGTCGGTCTTCGAGGACTCGGGCCGCGTCGTCGTGCGGCTGGCCCCCAAGGACATCACGGCGCCCTTGACGTCGAACAACTACGTGACTATCAACCGCTATCGCGTGGTGTTCAAGCGGAGCGACGGCCGGAACACGCCGGGGGTTGACGTGCCGTACGCGTTCGACGGCGCCGTCACCTTCAACGTGAACGACGAACGAACCACCGGCAACTTCGTCCTCGTGCGCGCGCAGGCGAAGCTCGAGCCGCCGCTCATCCAGCTCGGCGGCAACGGCGGCGCGATCGTGATCTCGACGCTGGCCGAGGTGACCTTCTACGGCACGGACCAGACCGGGCACGAGGTGACGGTGACCGGGTCGCTCAGTGTCAACTTCGCGGACTGGGCCGATCCCCAGTAGAGGTGGGGACCGCTATGGCGAGAACGATGCACAGACACGCGTGGACGGCCGCGGCCCTCGGGGCCCTGCTCCTGGCGTCGGCCTGCACGATGAACGAGACCTCGGCGCCCGACATCGCGGGGCCGTCCGAATTGGGCCTCTCGATCAACCTCGCGGCCAACCCTGACATCCTGACGATGGATGGGTACGCCACCTCGGAGATCGTCGTGACGGCCCGGAACAGCACCGGCGGGCCCGCCAACGGCATCGGCATTCGAGCGGAGATCGTCTACCAGGGCCAGATCCAGGACGTGGGCCGACTGTCGTCGAAGACGGCCACCACGGGGAACGACGGGCGGGCGGTGCTCGCCTATACCGCGCCGTCGAGCTCGCAGGGGCTCAACGTGGACGGCGGCAACGCCATCGTCACGATTCGCGTGATTCCCGTGGGCAGCGACTACGCCGCAGCCGTCGAGCGGTCGGTCAACATCCGTCTCGTGCCGCAGGGCATCACGGGGCCGCGTCCCGGGACGCCGATCGCGAAGTTCCGCTTCGCGCCGACGTCGCCCAAGGAGGGCGAGGAGATCAGGTTCGACGGTTCGCTGTCGCGCGACTGCGCGCCCGACCAGTCGGCCGCCGACTGCCTGGCCCAGCAGGGACCGAGCCCAACCCTGGTCCGCTACTTCTGGCAGTGGGGCGACGGTGACGATGCCGAGGGCATGCTCGAGGAGCACAAGTACAACAAGGCCGGCACCTACACGGTCACGCTGACAGTGACCAACGATCGAGGGATCTCGGCATCGGAGATCCAGTTCGTGACGGTCGGCGCCGGGGAGCAGACCAAGGCCGACTTCTTCGTGTCACCCTCCGACCCGTTGCCTGGGCAGCTGGTCATCTTCGACGCGCGGAGTTCGACCGCGCCCGACGGGGTCTCGATCGTGGCGTGGGACTGGAACTTCGGCGATGGGACAACGGGCTCCGGTCAGCAGGTGACCCACACCTTCACGACCGTGGGAACCTACACCGTCCTGCTGACCGTCACCGATTCGCGCGGGAAGAAGGCCGAGACGACCAAGGCGGTGCCGGTGAAGATCCCGGTCCCGCCCTCGTCCGGCGACTAGCGCGGCGGCGGGTTCGGGTCGAGACGAGGGCGCCGTGCGCGTGAGCGCACGGCGTGCCGCCCGGGGACCTTCATGAGTGCGGCGTCCAGAATCGAGTCGCTCGAGCGCCGGGTGAAGGCCGACCCGACATCGGTGGCGTTTGCGTCGCTCGCCGAGGAATACCGCCGGGCCGGGCGGCTCGGGGAAGCGATCGAGACTTCCCGGGCCGGCCTGGAGCGGCACCCATCCTACGCGTCGGCCAGAGTGACCCTGGCGCGGGCGCTCCACGAGCTCGGGCAACTCGACGAGGCGCGGGCCGAGTTCGAGACGGTGCTCGGCTTGGCCCCCGAGAACCTCGTGGCGATTCGGGAGCTGGCCGACATCCACCGGCGACTGGGCGACCGGGCCGCAACCCTCCAGTATCTCCAGCAGGCGCTCACGCTGGCGCCACTCGACGCCGAACTCCGCGACGCCATCGCCGACGCAGAGGAGCGGATGGTGGAGGCACCTCCGCACCCAGCGGCTGAAGCCGTCGATCGGCCGGCGCCGGTCGACGACGTTCGGAATCTCGGAGCCTCACTGGGATTCGAGCCGGCGCTCGACTTGCCGATCGACCTGCCGCTCGTCGAGGTCCCGGCCGACGTCCCGGCCGAGGAGCCCGGCGAGGTCGCCGAGCCGCTGGCGCTCGACGCGATCCCGTTTGCGCGGGTCGACCCTTCCGAGCCAGAATCTCCCGAGGACGCGCGACCCCTGGACGCCCCAGGCCGGCTCGAGACCCTGCGTCGCCAGGAGGCGGCACTCGAGCACTTTCTCGCGCAGATCCTGAAGGAGCGCGACCGCCGCGCCAGCTGACCAGACAGCGTTGATGACCTTCGCGCCCCCGGACCTGCTGCGGGCCCGCGTGGCCCGACTGCGTCGCGCGCTCGAGGCCGCCTCGCTCGACGCGCTCGTCGTGTCGCATCTGCCCAACATCTTCTATTTCAGTAACTTCTCGGCGTCGGCCGGGGTGCTGGTGGTCGGCGCGTCGCGGCTTTACTTGCTGGCCGACTTCCGCTACAGTGCCGCGATCGACGCGCTGGCGGCTGACGGCTGGCTCCCCGACGAGATCGAGGTCGGCCGGGTCGACGGTTCGTACGACCAGGCTCTCGTTCGTGCCCTCGAGACCGGGGGCTGGGGGCCTCGGGTCGGGTTCGAGGGCGCCCGGGTGAGCGTGAAGCAGCACGGGTGGCTCGCCGCGAGGCTGGCAACAAGCGGCCAGCCTGAAGGAGACGGGGCAGCCCAGGCGGACAGGTCGGCCACGGCGGTCGCCCTCGTGTCCACCGACGGGCTGGTCGAAGCGCTTCGGCGACGGAAGGACGAGTACGAGCTCGACGTCCTTCGCGAAGCCGGACGCCGGCTGTCAGCGGTCGCCCGCGACGTGCTGCACGACGTGGTCGTGGCTGGCCGGTCGGAGCAGGCCATTGCGGCCGACATCGACTGGCGGGTCCGTGCCGCCGGGTTCGAGCGGCCGGCGTTCGAGACCATCGTGGCGAGCGGACCGAACGCGGCGCTGCCGCACGCACATGCGGGGGAACGGGTGACCGAGGCGTGCGATCTCGTGGTCGTCGACTTCGGCGGCGTATACCGGGGATACTGCGTGGATCTCACACGAACGGTGGCCCTGGGTGCCCCCACGGAACGCATGATCGACCTGTATCGCGCGGTCGCGTCCGCGCAGGACGCGGCGCTGGGCCGGGTCCGGGCGGGCGTGCCCGCCCACGTCGTGGACGCAGCCGCCCGCGACCGTCTCGCCGAGCTGGGACTCGGTGAGGCATTCGGTCACGGTACGGGCCACGGACTGGGCCTCGAGGTCCACGAAGAGCCCCGTATCGGCAAGCGGCGGCCCGACGACCCGCCGACGGAGCTCGACGCCGGCATGGTCTGCACGATCGAGCCTGGCGCCTATCTCCCCGGGTTCGGCGGTGTGCGGCTCGAAGATGATGTCATCGTGACGCCTGACGGCTGCGAGATGATCACGGACGTCCCACGGGACGCTCAACTCCTATCCCTCACATGAACCTCGACGGCATCAAAGAGATCCTGGACCTGGTACGCGAGCACGACCTCGCGGAGTTCGAGCTCGAGCTCGACGGCCTGAAGATTCGCGTGCGCAAGGACAGCCCGGTGCATTTCATGCCGGCCCCCGTCCCGGCGACGCCATCTCCGGTGATGGTCGCCCCGACGGTGGCCGGTCCGGCTGGCGCGGTGGCCTTGGCGCCCGAGATTGCGCCGCTCGGCGACGACGAGGCGCTCGAACTGGCGGTGGTCAAGTCGCCCATGGTGGGCACGTTCTACCGGGCCCCCGAACCGGGCGCGCGGCCATTCGTCGACGTGGGCACCGAGGTGGCCAAGGGCCAGGTGCTCTGCATCATCGAGGCGATGAAGCTCATGAACGAAATCGAGTCGGAGTACGACGGCGAGATCGTTCGCGTCTACGTGGAGAACGGTCAGCCCGTGCAGTTTGGCGAGCGGTTGTTCGCCATCAAGGCGAGGTAGAGGATGTTCAAGAAGATCCTCATCGCCAACCGCGGCGAGATCGCGCTGCGCATCATCTACGCCTGCCGCGAGCTGGGCATCAAGACCGTGGCCGTGTACTCGGAGGCCGACGAAGACTCGCTGCACGTGCGATTTGCCGACGAGGACGTCTGCATCGGCCCGCCCCGGTCGGCCGAGAGCTACCTCAACGTCCCCGCCATCATCTCGGCGGCCGAAATCACCGGCGCCGACGCCATTCACCCGGGCTACGGCTTCCTCGCCGAGAGTGCCTACCTGGCCGAGGTGTGCGAGGCCTGCCACATCAGGTTCATCGGTCCGTCGCCGCACGTCATCCGGCTGATGGGCGACAAGGCGCGGGCGCGCCGCGCGATGAAGAAGGCCGGTGTGCCCGTGCTGCCCGGCAGCGACGGCCCGGTGCAGGGCGAGGACCAGGCGCTCAAGGTGGCCAAGGATCTCGGCTACCCGGTGATCGTGAAAGCCTCGGCCGGGGGCGGCGGGCGCGGGATGCGCATCGTGCGCGCGCCGGCCGAGATGGCGCCGGCCTTGCGCACCGCGCAGCGCGAAGCCCAGGCCGCCTTCGGCATCGGCGACGTCTACCTCGAGAAGTACATCGACGCGCCGCGACACATCGAGATCCAGGTGCTCGGCGATCATCACGGCGGAGTCGTGCACCTCGGCGAGCGCGAGTGCTCCATCCAGCGCCGCCACCAGAAGCTCATCGAGGAGTCGCCGTCTCCGGCCCTCAGCGATCGACAGCGCCGGAAGCTGGGCGACAAGGTCGTGGACGCGGCGCGGGCCGTGCAGTACACCAGCGCGGGCACGTTCGAGTTCCTCATGGACGCGTCGGGCAGCCTGTTCTTCATCGAGGCGAACACCCGGCTGCAGGTCGAGCACGGCGTCACCGAGCTCGTCACGGGCCTCGACATCGTCAAGGAGCAGATTCGGGTGGCGGCCGGCGAGCGGTTGTCCGTGAAGCAGGGCGACGTCAGGTTCGATGGGCACGCCATCGAGTGCCGGATCAACGCCGAGCACCCCGACACGTTCGCGCCAAGCCCGGGGATCATACGCGCGCTCAGTTTCCCGGGCG
>JAFNAJ010000515.1 GCA_017860085.1 Acidobacteriota bacterium
ACGTCCGCCTTCTGGGCGAAGTAGAGGTAACGGCGGTTCGCCTGCGACTCGCCTGCGAACGCGTCCTTCAGGTTCTGCTCGGTCTTGGTGCCCTTCAAGTTCTTCATCGGTATACCTCCGGGGTCGGGGCCTCGCCGGCTGGGGCAAGGTGATTTAGACTTGGTCTATCTACATCGCAATGTAGGCCGGATCCCAAATCGAGTCAACGTTAGCAGGCCCACCGCCAACCGGTGATTCGCACACTCCGGTATTGCGGTTTGAACTGCGTTGACCCCCTGCACCCCCTGTGCAAGGCTTGCCGGCCTCCGGAGGGCGTCGTGAGCACCAGGAAAGGCAAGACGGTCGACTTCGAACAGGCACTGGGCGAACTCGAGTCGGTGGTCGATCGGCTCGAGCACGGCGAACTGCCCCTCGAGGATGCGCTCCGGCAATTCGAGCGTGGCATCGAACTCGCGCGCACCTGTCAGGGCGCCTTGAAGCAGGCCGAGCAGCGCGTGGAAATCCTGCTCCAGAAGACCCCCGACGCCGAACCCGAGGCGTTCGAGCCGGCGCCCGAGTGAGCCGCGCGACGCGGCACGGACCATGAGCCCGTCCTTCGAGGAGCGTCTCGATCGCTGGCGCCAGCGCGTCGAGCACGAAATGGACGCCTGGCTGCCGAGCGAGACCGCCCGCCCCGGCCGGCTGCACGCGGCCCAGCGCTACAGCGCGCTCGGACCCGGCAAGCGCATCCGCCCGGCCCTCGTCTATGCCACGGCGGAGACGCTCGGCATGCCGCTCGAGACCGTGGACGGCGCGGCGTGCGCAGTCGAACTGATCCACGCCTACTCCCTCATTCACGACGATCTGCCGGCGATGGACGACGACGACCTGCGCCGCGGGCGGCCGACCTGCCATCGCGCGTTCGACGAAGCTACGGCCGTGCTCGCCGGCGATTCACTGCAGGTGCTGGCGTTTTCCATCCTGGCCAGGCACCCGGGCGGCCCGCTGGACCCGGCCGTGCGGGTACAGCTGCTCGCGACGCTGGCAGATGCCAGTGGCACCGCCGGCATGGCCGGCGGGCAGGCGCTCGACCTGGCAGCCGAGGGACGAAACCTGACGCTCGCCGAACTCGAACAGATCCACGCGCTCAAGACCGGCGCGCTGATCCACGCCAGCGTCGCCATGGCGGCGCTCTGCCAACCGGCCCTCGGCGCGGACGGTCGCGCCGCGCTGGACCGCTACAGCAGGGCGATCGGCCTCGCCTTCCAGGTCCAGGACGACATCCTGGACGTGGCGGGCGACGAGACACTCATCGGCAAGCCGGTCGGCAGCGACCAGGCACGCGGCCTGCCAACGTATCCGGCGCTGGTGGGACTGGAGGCCGCTCGCAATCGGGTCGTCCAGCTGCACGCCGATGCCATTGCAGCCCTGGCGAGCCAGGGCTGGGACGGCGGCCCGCTCGCCGAGCTGGCCGCATGGCTGCTCGGCCGACGGCACTAGGCCGGCGGCCCCCTGACGCACTGCGGTAAACTGCGCGCCGATGTCGACCGATCCCCGCTACCCGCTGCTGTCCACGATCGAGACGCCCGATGACCTGCGGCGTCTCGAGGCTGACCGGCTCGTGCCGCTGGCCGACGAGCTGCGACAGTTCCTCATCCAGACCGTGAGCCAGATGGGCGGACACTTCGCCGCCGGCCTCGGCACGGTCGAGCTCACCGTCGCGCTCCACTACGTCTTCGACACGCCCCGCGACCGGCTGGTCTGGGACGTCGGCCATCAGGCCTACCCGCACAAGGTGCTCACCGGCCGGCGCGAGCGGCTGCGCACCATCAAGCTCAAGGACGGCCTCGCCCCGTTCCCGAACCGCGGCGAAAGCGAGTACGACACCTTCGGCGTCGGCCACTCGAGCACCTCGATCAGCGCGGCCCTGGGCATGGCACTCGCCTCGGCCCAGGCCGGCGAGCCCCGCCGCGTGGTGGCGGTGATCGGCGACGGCGCCATGAGCGCGGGCCAGGCCTTCGAGGCGATGAACCACGCCGGGCCGATCAAGCCCGACATGCTGGTCGTGCTCAACGACAACAAGATGTCCATCTCGGAGAACGTCGGCGCGCTGTCGCTCTATTTCGCGCGCGTGCTCTCCGGACGCACCTACACGGCGCTGCGCGAGGGCAGCAAGAAGATCCTGCGGCGCATGCCGGCCGTGTGGGAACTCGCCAGGCGCTCCGAGGAGCACATGAAGGGCATGGTGCTGCCCGGCACGTCTTCGAGGAACTGGGCTTCAACTACCACGGCCCGATCGACGGCCACGACGTGGACCTGCTGGTCGAGCACCTGACGCGGCTGCGCGACCTGAAGGGGCTGCAGTTCCTGCACGTGGTGACGCAGAAGGGCCACGGCTACGCGCCCGCCGAGGCGGATCCCATCAAGTGGCACGGCCCGGGACCGTTCGACCCGTCGAGCGGCACCATCTTCAAGGAAAAGGCCACCAGCCCCTCGTACACCCAGGTGTTCGGCCAGTGGCTGTGCGACGTCGCCGAGCGCGATCCACGCATCGTCGGCATCACGCCCGCGATGCGCGAGGGCTCCGGGCTCGTCGAGTTCTCGAAGAAGTTCCCGGGTCGCTACTACGACGTGGCGATCGCCGAGCAGCACGCCGTGACGCTCGCCGCCGGGATGGCCTGCGAGGGCGCGCGCCCGGTCGTGGCGATCTACTCCACGTTCCTGCAGCGCGCCTACGACCAGCTGATCCACGACGTGGCGC
>JAFNAJ010000134.1 GCA_017860085.1 Acidobacteriota bacterium
GGCCCCACGCCGGGCAGCACCAGGGCCACGGCGGCAATCACCCGGGCCCCGAGCTCGGCCAACCGGCCGGCGGTTCGCGAGTCCTCCATGTCGGCACCCGGCGTGCCGTCCATCTCCCTGGCGAGGAAGCCTTCCTGCTCGTGGTTTGCGGCCACGACCGACAGCCGCTCGGCCGACACACCGAGACCGTGAACCGCGCGGGCCGCCGCAGCGGCGCCGCGAGGCTCCTCGAAGACACCAATCACGAGGGGGTGAGACACCCCGCTACTGTAAACTTGAACCCCCGAGGCTTCAAGAGTGCACGAGCACGACACCGACATCAGCGTGGTGGGAGCCGGCCCCGCCGGGGCGTGGGCCGCCCGGCAATTGGCGGCGGGCGGCATGCGCGTGGCGCTTTTCGACGCCAGTCATCCTCGGGAAAAAGCGTGCGGCGGAGGAATCACGGGCAGGGCGCTCGACGAGATCGCCGCGGCCGTGCCGGCCGAGACCCTCGACGGCGTCGCGGTCGAGGACGCCAGCTTCCACGCGGGCCTGGGTGATGAGGCCTCCGTCGACCTCAGGCCGCGTGGAGCCTCGCGCCGACGCCTGCTCGTCGTGGATCGGCGCAGCTTCGACGCCGCCTTGCTCGAGGCGGCCATCCGCGCGGGCGCCGAGCACATTCGCGAGCGCGTCACCGACGTGCTGGTGGGGTCAGACGGCGTCCGGCTGCAGACGAACCGGCGCAGCTATCGGTGCTCGCGCGTCATCGGGGCCGACGGCGTGAACAGTCTCGTTCGCCGCCGCACCGCTGGGCCGCTGGCGCGTGCGGACCTCTCGATTGCAACCGGGTACTTCGTCTTCGGAGAGACGTCTCGCGACGTGCGCGTGGAGTTCGTGTCGGCGCCGCCTGGGTACTTCTGGTCGTTCCCGAGGCGAGACCACCTCGCCGTGGGCGCCTGTGCGCAAGCCGATGCGGCCAGGGTCGGGCCGCTCGCTGCCCTGGTCACCGAGCGCATTCGCGATGCCGTCCGTCCCGGACGCCAGCTCGTGCGGTACAGCTGGCCGATCCCGTCACTCGGACCCGCAAGCCTCGCACGCGAGCAACCGGCCGGCGACCGGTGGTTCCTCGCTGGCGATGCCGCGGGGCTGGTCGACCCCATCACTCGGGAGGGGATCTTCTTTGCCATTCGCTCGGCGTCGCTGGCCGCCGAGGCCATCCTCGGCGTGGCGGACGCACCGGCGCGCTACGCGTCAGCACTGCGGCGCGAGATCTATCCCGAACTCTCACGCGCCGCACGCCTCAAGCGGGGCTTCTTCTCGGGCCCGTTCACGCGCCTGCTCGTCGAAGCCCTCCGCCAGAGCCAGCCGGTCCGCGAGGTGATGGCCGATCTCGTGGCGGGCGAGCAGCCCTACAAGACGTTGAAGCGCCGGCTCCTGGCGACCCTCGAGGTCCGCCTCGCCTGGCGTCTGCTCCTGCTCGAGATGGGCGTCGCGCGCTGACGCCAAACCGCTACTGACGCGCGACGTAGCCCTCGCGCGCGCGAACGTGCACGCCGGGTCGCTTGACCTCCACCTCGATGCGACGCCACTCCCCGCCTCCACTGATACCCTTCCGAGGAATGTAGCCCAGCAAGTACTGGTGTCGCAGCTCGTGGGCGATGTCGCGGAAGATCGTCGACAGCTTGCGTGCCTCCACGTGGAAGGCGCGGCCGCCACTGAGGCGCGCCAGCTCCGAGAACGCCGCGGGAGCCGTGGGTCCGACGACGACGGGGTACACCAGGACTTCGGCCGCGCGCACCGCGCGCAGCGCGTCTTCGGCGGTGGCATCGCTGTAGCGGTCGCTCCCATCCGAGAGGATGACGAGAGCCCGCCGCCCCCTCGTGTCGTAGAGGTAGCCGACGGCTGCGATCACGCTGTCGTAGAGCCGAGTCGTTCCCCACGTCGCGAGCGACTCGACGACCTCGTGCTGGCGCACGCGATCGCGCGAGAGCCGCGCGAGCACCTCCACGTCGCTGCTCACGCCGATCAGCATGGCATCGTCCGTTGGGCGAAGCTGGCCGAGGAACACGTGGGCGGCCGACTGGGCCATGCGCAGTCGCTCGCCGGCCATGCTCCAGCTGTGGTCGATCGACAGGGCCACAGACAAGGACACATCGCCAGCGGCAAACGCGGTCACCGCCTGCACCTCGCCGTCCTCCCGCACGACGAAATCGTCGGCCACCAGGTCGGTGACCAGCCGGCCCCGCGCGTCGGCGGCCGTCGCATAGACTTCGACCAGGTGGACCCCCGTCGAGAACTGGCCCGCGGCAGTTGACGACACCGCGGCGAGGCCGAGGACGATCGCGATCCGGGACGGCGCCCTCATGGTCGGCACGTGTTATTTCACCGCAGGCGGGACGGCCCGGTGATAGAATCAGGCTGTCGCGAGGAGCCTCCAATGGGAAGCCTGGGACTGCCTGAGGTCATCGTCATACTTTTCATCGTGATCCTGATTTTCGGCGCCAACCGGCTGCCGGACATTGGGCGCGGCATCGGGCGCGGGATCCGCAACTTCAAGGACGCCGTGCGCGACGGCCGGGAAGACGAGACCACTCGCCGCTAGCGTCACCCCCGCACGCCTTCGTCTACAGCACGATCCTCGCATCCCCCACGCGCCGCGTCACGCGCTCCCGGTCCAGGAACTCGAGCAGCGGGATCGCGTACTTGCGTGTCACCCCATGGCGCAACTTGAACGCCGCGACGTCGACCGTGGCCTCTCGTCCCTCAACGCGGAGCGCGCGCACGTCGCGTTTCAACTGCTCGAGCGCGTCGGCGTGAAACAGCAGCGTTTCGACCTTCAGGAGCGTCTTCTGGCGCTGCAGCAGCCGCAACGCCTGGGCTACGTCGGCGTCGGACAGCCCGAGGTCGGCCCCGAGTGACGCGACATCGGGCGGACGCAGCCCGGCCCTGGCAAACGCGTCCTCGACCCGAGCCACGGCCCGCCGCTCGGCGTCCGAGAGCGTGACCTGGTGCGACCGGAGCGCAATGCGATCGCGGGCGCTGATGTCCCCGCGCGTCACGAGACGATCCAGGACGTGCTCGAACACGTCGGCTGGCGCACGGCCGAACACGCGAGTCCGCAGCTCTTCACGGGGCAGGCCCTCAGACAGCGGGTCGGCCACATGGTGTGCCGACAGCGCCTCGTGGACGCGCTGCGCCAGAACCGTCACGACCTCCTCCGCCAACAAGACGTCCCCAGCCCGCGCCACGAGACCTGAACGGCTGAGCCGCTCGCACGCGTGCGCCGCGTCGTCGAATGTCAGGCCGAGGCGCGCGACAAGGGCTGACGAAGCGATTCCCTCGCCGCCGCGCTCGCGGAGCACCTGCATCAGCGCGCGATCGATCGCCGTCGGCGACCCGATATCCTCGTCACCGGCGGGCGCCATGGCCTTGAACCGCGCGCGGCCCGGCGCGGTGCGAATGGGCCCTTTGGGTGGCGAGGGATCGATGACCAGTCCACCCGCGATGGTTGCCGGGGGCGAGTAGGCGCGCAGGATGAACCGATCGCCCCTCGTCACGACGGCGGGTCGTTCGAGTCGGATGCGTACCAAGGCCCGCCGTCCCGGTCTCACCTCGTTCTCCGCGCCCAGCGCGGCGTCGCGCTGATCGATCGACGAGATGGCCACCCGGCCCAGCAGCTCGCTGGTGCCTTGGTGGAAACGGACCCGCGCCCCGTGACTGATGGGCCTCGCGTCGGTGAGCACGTCGATCACGGCATCGAACCGGCGGGTGGTCTCGAAGGTCCGCGGCGCCACGAGCGAGATGCCCCGTGCCAGGTCGGAGACGTCGACGCCAGCGAGGTTGACCGCAACGCGCTGCGCCGCCTCGACGCGGGACGTGCTGCGGCCGTGTACCTGCAGGCCCCTGACTTTGACGCGCGTTCCTCCCGGCAGGGCCTCGAGCTCGTCATCCGTCGCCAGCACGCCCGAAACCAGCGTGCCGGTCACGACCGTGCCGAACCCACGGACCGAGAACACGCGGTCGACGGGCAGGCGTGTCACATCGCCCGCGCGGCGATGCGGCACGTGGGCGGCCACGGCCGCCAGGGCGTGGCGAAGCCGGTCGAGCCCCTCCCCCGACACCGACGACACCGGCACGATCGGTGCCCCTTCAAGAAACGACCCCGCCACGAGCTCGCGCACCTCGAGCGCCGCCAATTCACGCGTGTCCTCGTCGACCAGATCCGTCTTGGTCAGGGCGATCACGCCCGCACCCACGTCGAGCAATCGGCAGATTTCGAAGTGCTCGCGCGTCTGCGGCATCACCGATTCGTCGGCCGCCACGACGAGCAGCACCAGGTCGACGCCGGTCGCGCCGGCAAGCATGTTCTTGACGAAGCGCTCGTGCCCCGGTACGTCAACGAACGACACGTCGACGCCTTCCACCTCGGCATGCGCAAACCCGAGGTCGATCGTGATGCCCCGGGCTTTCTCTTCCTTCAGCCGATCGGGATCGATGCCGGTGAGCGCGCGCACCAATGCGCTCTTGCCATGGTCGATGTGCCCGGCCGTGCCGACGACGACGTGTCGCATCTCGAGGCGTCCGTCTCTGTAGACTACCGCCGGCCACGCCCCTGGCGCTGGCGCGCCACGGCACGCTCGCGACGCCCCGGCCTTTGCGTCCGCCGCTGGGGCTTGGGCCGGGCCGGTTGGGTCTTCCGGCGGGCGTCCATCAGCGGACGGTCGCGTCGAATCCGGTCGAGGATTTCCACGAGACCGAGATCGATGTGCCGGCGCTCGAGGTCGACCCTGACGACCTGCACACGCGCTCGATCGCCGAGCCGATACGCCTTCTTCGTGCTCTCGCCCCGCAGGACGTGCCCGCGCTCGAAGTAGCGGTAGTAATCGTCGGCCATGCTCGACACGTGCACCAGGCCCTCGACGAAGTGCTCGCTCAGCTCGACGAAGAGCCCGAAGGGCGCGACGCCGGTCACGTAGCCGTCGAACTCGTCGCCGACCTTGTCGGCCATGAACCGGACCTTCTTCCACTGCACCAGCTCGCGCTCGGCTTCGTCGGCTCGGCGCTCGGCCTCAGAACAGTGCCGAGCCGCCTCGGTCATCTCCTCCAGCCGTTCGTCCAGGGCGTCCCGGCCGCCCCGGCCGCGCCGCGCCTTTCGCAGCGCCCGGTGAACGACCAGGTCCGGGTAGCGACGGATGGGTGACGTGAAGTGGGTGTACGACTCCGTGGCCAGGCCAAAATGGCCGAGGTTCATCGCCTCGTAGCGCGCCTTCTGCATGGTTCGCAGGATGAGGAACGCAATCGGCCGCTCCTCGGCCGTCCCTTTGATCCGCTCGACCAGGCGCTGGAAGTGCCGCGGCTCCACCGCGTCGGGTGGCGCACCGAGCTCGAACCCCAGCCCCGACACGAAGGCCTCGAACTCATCGACCTTGAGCGGGTCGGGTCGCTCGTGGATGCGGTAGAGCGCTGGCATCTCGCGGCCCTCGAGGTAGTCGGCCACGGTCTCGTTGGCCACCAGCATGAACTCCTCGATAATCCGGTGGGCGACGTTGCGCTCGGCGGGAATGATGGCCTCCACCAACCCCTCGGCGTCGAGCAAGACCTCGGGTTCAGGCAGGTCGAAGTCGATCGACCCGCGCTCGCGGCGACGCGCGTGGAGAATCTCGAACAGCGCGTGCATCTGCTCGAACATCGGCACGAAGTCGGCGTATCGGTCCCGCAGGGCGTCGTCGCGCTCCGTCAGGATGGCGTTGACCTCCGTGTAGGTCATGCGCGCGTCGGACCGGATGACGCCGTCGTGGAACTCTCGGCGCACGACCTCTCCGCGCGCATCGATCTCCATGAGGCACGACTGCGTGAGTCGATCCACCCGGGGGTTCAAGCTGCAGAGACCGGTTGCCAGCGCGTCGGGAAACATGTGCACGGCGCGCTCGGGAAAGTAGACCGATGTGCCCCGCTCGAACGCCTCTTCGTCGAGGGCACTGCCCTCGCCCACGTAGTGCGCCACGTCGGCAATGTGCACACCCAGCCAGTAGTGGCCGCTGGGCAGTCGTTCGATGCTGATGGCATCGTCGAAGTCGCGCGCGTGTTCGCCGTCGATGGTCACGACCCGGCGATCGCGGAAATCGGTGCGGCCCGCAAGATCGCGCGGCCTGACCTCGCCACCCAGGCGCCGAGCCTCTTCGAGGGCCGCGTGACCGTGGGCGTCTGGGATGGCGTGCTTGCGGATGATGATCGCGATGTCGACGCCGGGTTCGTTGACGTCGCCGAGCACCTCGACGACGCGGCCGAGCGGAGCGCGCGTGGGCGTGGGCCACCGGGTGATCTCGACCGTCACCATCTGCCCGGGCGTGGCGCCACCGTCCGCACCGCGTGGCACCTGGACGTCCATCACGAGGCGGCGGTCGAAGGGGACCACGAATCGAAGGCCGGCGGCATCGGTGTCGAACCGCCCGACGAGACGTGCCGAGCCCCGCTCGAGGATCCGCACGATGCGCCCCTCGGCCCGGCCGTCCTCACGCCGTCGCTCGAGCCGCGCCACCACGCGGTCGCCGTGCATCGCCTCGGCGAGGTGCGGGCCCGCGACGAAGAGATCGCCGACCAGTCCATCGACGGCGCGTTCGGGCTCGACAAAGCCGTAGCCCGACGGGTGCACCTGGAGGCGACCGACGATCAAGTCCATCCGCTCGGGAAGGCCGTAGAGCCCGTTGCGGGTCTGCACGAGCGCGCCGGTGGCGACGAGCGCCCGCAACTGACGCTTCAGCCCGGCCCGTGCCTCCTCGGGCACCCGAAGGAGCTTGCCGATCTCGGTGGCGCTGGCCGGGTGGTCGATCCGGTCCCTGATTTGACCCAGCAGTTCTTCTGGAAGCGACATGCCTGCCTCACCCTGTGGCACGGCGGGCGACCGCGGCGCCGTCCAGCAGTGTATATCCCCCGTCCTGCGGCTCGGCCGGAACCTTTTCCAAGGGGGGCATGGGGTCAGATCTTGATTCTCTGCATCGTGCATAGATTCAAGATCTGACCCCACGCCCCCCGGTCGCAGGCC
>JAFNAJ010000135.1 GCA_017860085.1 Acidobacteriota bacterium
ATCGAGGAGTTCGTGGGGCGCGTGAACTCCGACACGAGCGCGGTGAGCGTCGCACGCATGACCAGCCCCGCCGGGTGGGTCGAGCCCGGGCAGACGCCGGAGTTCGACGAATACACGCTGGTGCTGCGGGGACTTCTGAGGGTGACGACCCGCTCGGGCGTGGTCGACGTCCGCGCCGGTCAGGCCGTCATCGCGCACCGGGGCGAGTGGGTGCAGTACAGCACCCCAGGAGCCGACGGGGCGGAGTACGTCGCCGTGTGCGTGCCGGCGTTCTCACCCGACACCGTCCGACGCGACAGCTGACCGGCTCCCCGGGCCTCTGGAACCATCAGTCTCTGATCCGCCCCAACATCGTCCGTGCCTGTCCCGCCTCCGGCGAGGTCGGGTCGAGGGCGACGACCTGCTCGAGGTGTTTCACGGCCCCGGCTTTGTCGCCACGCCTGGCGGCGGCGGCGCCGAGCCGAAGGTGTGGCGCCGCCCACGTGGGGTCCGCGGTCACCGCCCGCTCGTAGCAGGCGGTCGCGGCCTCCAGATCGCCCCGCGCCGCCTTCACCTCCCCGAGCGCGTACAGCGCGTCGCGACTGGCATCGGGTTGCGCCGCCAGTGGCGCGATACGCGATTCGGCGGCGTCTATCCTTCCCAAGGCCAGCTCGGTCAGGCCAGCCTCGACGATTGCGCGCTCGATTGGTGGAACCGCCGCGGCCGCCCGCTCGAAGGCAACGAGCGCATCGGGCAGCCGCCCGCCTGCGCGATACGCGCGACCGATCTGCAGATTGATGGTGGTCAGCGCTGGCACATCGGCCAGCACTGTCTCGTATCGCGCGACTGCCTCGAGGTACTTGCCCGTGGCCATCAACTCTTCGGCGTCGGTCAGGTCGGCCTGCAGCGCGTCGAGGTCCACGCGGCCGAGCGCGCCCGGGGCGACCACGCTCTCGCGCACGAGGCGGAAGTCGATGGGTGGATTGTTGCCGAGGCCTCTCACGTGGGCGGTGCCCCTAACGGGCATGAAGCCGGGCGCCGACGCCTCGAAGGCCCACGCCCCCGACCGAAGGCCGAGGATGCCATACCGGCCCTTGGCATCCGTGACGGCCGTGAACCGCGACGGCGACGAGCGCTCGTTCTCGGCCACGATGGTAGCGCCAGGCACAGGGTCGCCGAGTTCGTCCCTGACCGTGCCCGACACACGGCTGACCTGCGCGAGCGCATGGGTCGTCGCACCGAGCAGCACCCCGATGGCGAGGGTCGCACCGAGCGTGCCACGAAGACGTGTCCTCATGATTCTGTCGGCTCAGGAGCAATACGCGCGCGGTTCTCGCCAGTATAATCCAGCCCGCGAGGCCATTCATGCGTGCTCATCTCCATCGCGTCGTCGTTGTCGTTCTTCCAGCGCTGATCGCCGTGGGCGCGGTGCATGAGCTCACGGTCGGAAGGCAGGCGCATGCGCAGCAGCCGGACCGTCAGGCGCGGGGATCCACGGGCACTCGAGCCGTCGGGCCGGTCGGTCTCGATGTCGACCGCCTGGCTCGCATCGACGGACTCGTTGAGCAAGCCATGGCCGACAAGCTGGTGCCGGGAGCGGTCGTGCTCGTCGGCCAACAGGATCGGGTTGCGTACCGCAAGGCCTATGGGCGTCGGGCATTGGAGCCCGCAGCCGAGCCCATGACGCTCGACACCATCTTCGACGCAGCCTCGGTGACCAAACCCGTGGCGACGGCGACGAGCGTGATGCTGCTCGTCGAAGACGGCCGCATCCGCCTCACCGACCGCGTGTCGGTCCATATTCCCGAGTTCGGCCGTTACGGCAAGGAGGCGATCACCGTCCGGCAGCTGCTGACGCACACCTCGGGGCTCAGGCCGGATCTCGACCTGTCGGAGCCCTGGGTCGGCTACGAGACCGCAATCCGGCTCGCGACGGAAGAGGTGCCCGCCGCGCAGCCAGGCACGCGCGTGATCTACAGCGACATCAACTTCTTTCTGCTCGGCGAGATCGTCGCCCGGGTGAGTGGCATCGGTCTCGACGAGTTCGCGCGCACGCGCATCTTCGCGCCGCTCGGCATGACCGACACGATGTTCAAACCGCCGGCGTCGCTCGTGTCGCGCATCGCACCCACGGAGCGATGCACGCAGTACGGCTGGCCGTGCGACGGACCTGGGGCTGCGATCCTGCGTGGCGTCGTGCACGATCCCACGGCGCGACGGATGGGTGGCGTGGCCGGGCACGCAGGGCTGTTCACGACGGCTGCGGACCTCTCCAGGTTCGCGCGCATGCTCCTCAACGGAGGGACCCTGGACGGCGTGCGGATCCTCTCGCCGTTGGCGGTGGCGCGCATGACGTCACCGAATACCCCGGCGGGCGAGCCGAACGTGCGTGGCCTCGGGTGGGATCTCGACTCGAGCTTCTCGTCCAATCGTGGTGAGCTCTTTCCCGTCGGATCGTTCGGCCACACGGGCTGGACGGGAACGTCGCTGTGGGTGGACCCGTGGAGCCAGACGTTCGTCGTGTTCCTGTCGAACCGCGTGCATCCCGACGGCAAGGGCGACGTAACGCCCCTGAGGGCGCGTGTGGCGACCGTCGTGGCCTCGGCCATCGGATCGGCGCCTCCCCTGGCGGCGGCGTTTGCGCGCTTACGCGGCAAGCGTGTGGGGCTCGTCACGAATCACACCGGGCGGGCGCGCGACGGCCAGACCGCAATCGACCTCCTGCACACGGCCAAGGACGTCACGCTAGTGGCGCTCTTCAGCCCCGAGCATGGCATCCGCGGCATCCTCGACGAGAACGTCCCCTCGTCGGTCGACGAGAAGACCGGGCTGTCCATCCACTCGCTGTACGGCCAGACGCGCCGCCCCACGTCCGAGATGCTCCAGGGCATCGACACGCTCGTCGTCGACCTGCAGGACATCGGCGCGCGCTTCTACACCTACATGTCGACGATGGGGTACGTGATGGAGGAGGCGGCGAAACGGAAGGTCCAGGTCGTGGTGCTCGACCGGCCCAACCCGATCAACGGATGGCAGATCGAGGGGCCCGTCATCGACAAAGAGAGCTTGAGCTTCACGGCGTACTTCCCGATGCCGATCCGCCACGGGATGACCCTCGGGGAGTTGGCGCGGCTCTTCAACGCCGAGAACGCGATTGGCGCCGATCTGACGGTGGTCGACATGAAGGGGTGGACACGCGAGACGTGGTTTGATGCGACCGGGCAGCCGTGGGTGAACCCATCGCCCAACATGCGAAACCTCAACGAGGCGACGCTGTACCCAGGCATCGGCGCCATCGAGGGCACCAACCTGTCGGTGGGGCGTGGCACCGACACGCCGTTCGAGCAGATTGGGGCACCGTGGATCGATGGTGTCGAACTGGCGGCCGCATTGAACGGTCGCGCCCTGCCCGGCATTCGCTTCTATCCCGTGAGCTTCACGCCCACGTCCAGCAAGTACGCCGGCGAAGCGTGTCAGGGCGTCTTCATGATCGTGACGAGTCGAGAGTCGCTGAGACCGGTGCGCGTGGGGATAGAGATTGCCGCGGCCATTTGGCGCCTCCACGGGGCCAGGTTCGAGATCGACAACGCTGCGCGCCTGTTTGGATCGCGAGAGGCGCTCGCGCGCGTCAAGGCCGGAGACGACCCCGCGCAGATCGCGGCATCGTGGGCACCCGGCGAAGCGCGGTGGCGGCTGCTCAGGGCGAAGTACCTCCTGTATCGCTAGGCGGTCGGCAATCGGCGCGGGCGGCCCGCTCGCGCCGAGAGTGCCGAGCCCCGAGCCGGTCCCGAGTCCCGGGCCCCTACCTCTGATACAGCATCAGATACACGACCACGCCGGTGACCGAGACGTAGAGCCAGAGCGGCAGCGTCCATCGCGCGATGGCTCGGTGACGCTCGTCGTCGCGACGAAACGCACGCGCGACGGTCACGATGACCAGCGGCACGATCGCTGCGGCCAGCACCACGTGCGAGACGAGAATCGCGAGGTACACCACCCTGACGGCGCCGGTCCCCGTGAAGGGCCGGGAACCAGCGTGGTAGTGATAGACGACGTAGGACCCCAGGAACAAGGCCGACGCGGCGAGTGCGCCCAGCATGCACGCCCGGTGGCGAGTCAAGTCGCCACGCCTGATGAACCGCCAGCCCAGCACGAGGAACAGGGTCGCGACGGTGTTGAGGGCCGCGTTGACGGCCGGAAGGTCGGTGACGGTCATGGTTCAGCCCTGCGCGCGTCTGCTCGCGAGCACGGTGCCAGCCCCGAGCATGATCAAACCAAACAGGAGCGTCGCCGTGATGGCGGTGCCGAACGACGGGCCACTTGTCTGGCCAATGAGAATCTCCTGCAGGCCCGACACACCGTAGGTCATCGGGTTCACCCGCATCAGGGGTCTCAACCAGGGCGCAGCGCCCGAGGCTGGGAACACGGCTCCGGACAGCACCCACATGGGCACCAGCAGAAGGTTCATGATGGCATGGAAGCCTTGCGTGGAGTCGAGCCACCAGGCAATGACGAAACCAAGGCCGGTGAGTGCAAACGCCAGCAACGTGAGCACCAGGAGCAGCGCGGGCAGCTGGGCTGCCGAGACTGTGATTCCAGCCACCGGCGCCAAGAGCAGGAACACGCCAGCCTGTACGAGCGCCAGGGTCGTCCCGCCCAGCATCTTGCCGAGGACGATGGCCGCGCGCGACACGGGCGCGACCAGGACCCCCTGCAGAAACCCCAGCTGACGGTCCTCAATCAAAGAGATCGTCGAGAAGATGGCGGTGAACAGCACGATGAGCGCCAGCGTGCCCGGGAAGAAGAAGTGGAGGTAGCCTCCCGCGCGCTCGGCGCCGCCCATGCTGAACGAGCCGCCGAGACCCGACCCGAGGAGGGCCCAGAACACGATGGGCGTCGCGAACGCACCGACGACGCGACTTCGCTGGCGCACGAATCGCACCAGGTCTCTGAGCCACAACGTGTAGATCGCTAGCCACACGGTCTGACACTCCGTCGTTCCAGGGGCATTTCATTCAAACCGTTCCCCCGTGTGATGCACGAAGACGTCCTCGAGGGTGGGGCGGCTCACCGTCACGGCCTCGATCGCGCCAGGGAACGCCTCGACGATCTGGGGCACGAGAAGGTGTCCGCCCGGATGCTCGACGCGCACGCGTCCGTCGACGAGGCGTGCATCGACGCCGAAGCGAGTGGCGATGCCGCCAGCGAGATTCTCGGGGTCGGCGCCCGATACCCACAACACCTCGCCGCCGACGATCCTCGTCAACTCGTCGGGTGTTCCGAGGGCCACGAGCCGCCCGTGGTGGAGAATTGCGACGCGATCGCACCGGGCCGCTTCGTCCATGAGGTGCGTCGTGAGGACAACGGTCGTGCCGACCGTGTCGCGGAGCGACCGGAGCAAGTCCCACAGCTCGCGACGCGCGTTTGGGTCGAGGCCAGAACTCGGCTCATCGAGGACGAGCACCCTTGGGCGGGGGAGCAGTGCCTTGGCCACTTCCACCCGCCGCTGAAGCCCTCCCGAAAGCTTAGCGACGAGGTCCCCGGCTCGTTCGGCGACACCCAGGGCGCCGAGCGACGCCGTGATGCGTTCCTCGAGGTCCTTACCATGGAAACCGTAGAGATGCCCGTGGTGCCGCAGGTTCTCGCGTGCGGTCAGTCGCACGTCGAGTGCCGGCGACTGGAACACGACACCCAGTTGGCGGCGAGCCGCCTGCGCGTCGGTGGCGACATCGTGGCCTGCCACGGCCACGCGGCCGGCCGTGGCCTCGATCAGCGTGGAGACGATGCGAAATAGCGTGGTCTTGCCGCTGCCATTGGGGCCGAGCAGGCCGAAGATCTCGCCGGGTTCCACCGTGAACGAGACCCCGGCCAGAGCCACGCGCGGCCCGAAACGACGTTCCACCGCCTCGACGACGATCGACGGACCTGCGGTCATGACGATGACAGGCTTGGCTCCCTGCTACGTCCGAGCCGCGATCATGAGGATCCAGATGAGCGGCAGGTACGTGATCGACCCGATGAACAGGAGGCGCGCGTCGCGGTCGGTGCGCCGCCTGGCGAAGCCGAGCGCGAGCCACATGAACACGAGTCCAAGCACGAACGCGCCGACGAAGTACAGCTCGCTCGCCAGGCCGATGGCCGTGGGCGTGAGGCTGACCGGGAGGAGCGCCCCCGTGTAGGCCATCACCTGCCTGGCCGTACTGCGGCCGTCCGGCTCCACCACCGGCAGCATCGGGAAGCCGGCACGAGCGTAGTCGTCGCGAAACAGCCACGCGATCGCCAGGAAGTGCGGCATCTGCCACAGGAAGACGATCGAGAAAAGAACCCAGGCTTCCCTCGACAAGCCGCCCGTCGCGCCGGCCCACCCAATCATGGGCGGCAGGGCACCCGGGATCGCTCCCACCACGGTGGCGAACGAGGTGCGCAGCTTGAGCGGCGTGTAGGCGGCGACGTAGGTCACGAGCGTGACCAGCGCGACGAGCGCTGCCATCCACGTCGCGCCCAGGCCGAGCAGCAACAGGCCCGCGACCGACAGCAGCAGCGCGAACCATCCGGCCTCGACCGGGTGCACTCGTCCGCCCGGCAGCGGTCTCGTCCTGGTCCGACGCATGAGCCCGTCCACGCGGCGCTCGAACAACTGGTTGAGCGCCGACGCCCCGCCGGCCACCAGGGCCGTGCCGACCACCGTGTTGACGAACCGCGGGTAGTCGACCCCGTCGCGCGAGCCGAGGTAGAAACCAGCCGCCGCCGTGGCGATGACCAGCAGGTTGAGGCGCGGCTTGGTCAGCGCGACGAAGTCGGCATAGCGGCTCCGCTCGATCGGGATGGCGGTTCCACCCGTCATGACATCGCTGTCCTTCGCCTCCGGGCAGCACCTATCGAGCCGCGGCCGCGGCTCGGGACTCTGGGCTTGGGGCTCCGGACTGCGTCACCTCGGCGGGGGCACCAGCCTCCCGCAACTTGCGCAGGATCCGATCGTTGATCCACTGCGCGCTCCACCAATCGACCGGGTTCACCGGGTGGCCGTTGACGAGCATCGTGTAGTGCAGGTGATCGCCCCCGGCGAGGCCCGTCATTCCGCTCCGGCCCAGCGTCTGGCCGAGCTCCACGCGGTCGCCCACCTTCACGTCGATCGACGACAGATGCGCGTAGAGCGACTGCACGCCCATCCCGTGATCGACGATGACGCAGTTGCCGTAGATGCCGAGGTAGGCGGCGTACGCGACCACGCCACGGTTCGACGCGGAAATGGGCACGTTGGCGGTCACCGCCAGGTCGAAGCCGAGGTGCACCTGCCGGTCGATCTCCTCGCCCTTGTAGAAGTACGTGCGCTGGTCGGCAAAGCTCGACTCGACCGACGAGTTGGTCAGCTGTCGGAAAGGGCCCTGCCAGAGCACCTCCGGCGCCGTGTTTGCGGCCTGTTTCTCGATCGTCTCCGCGTTGGCGCGGCGCATCTGGCTGTTGATGGCCACGTAGCTCTTGACCAGGTCGTTCGGATCATCGACCTTGAACTCCGGGCTCTGGGCCAGGATCTCGGGGACCACCCTCGACAGGAACTCGTCGGGCACGTCGATGCGGCTCTTGCGGAACGGCTTCGGGAACACACGCGTGTCGAACGACGCCCGGGCCTGGTTGCCGGCGTCGTCGCGCGCGTAGACCGTCATGGGGGTGTTGAGGTCCTGATCCCACAGGAGCGCGAAGAACGCCACGCGCACTGACGCGTCGGCACCCGGGAGGCCGGCGGCCGACGCGGGGAACCCCCGGTAGGTGCGATCGCCCACCCGGACACCCGACTCCACGTCCGTCGGCGTCACGCGGTACACGACCATCTCCGACCCGCCGTGATTGATGAAGTGGAATCTCGACAGCACCGCCACGCGCGGTGGCTCGAGCCTCACGGTCATCGCGTGAGATGCTTGCGTGGTCGCCTCCCGAAGGCCGAAGAGCACCGGGCGGCCCGCGGTGATCACGAGCCGTGCCTCACCCGACTTGAGGCCCTTGACGCTGCGAGCGCCCAGCGCACGCGTCAGCCGCACGGCGTCCGGTCCCTCCTGCGCCAGTGTCGCGCCCTCGGCGCCGGGCAGGGAGAAGAGCGGGTGGGCCTGGCCGGCCTGCTCCAGGCTCACGTCCAGACGCGTGAGGGCCCCACGCGGCGCCCGGACCACGACGTCGAGGGTCCCCGCCTGGCCCAGGACCTTGACCGGCTGAATGATCTCGACGACGGGCCCAGCCGCTCGACCTGCGAACAGGAAGGCACCGGCCGCAATGATGAGGGCTGCCGCGATGATGGCCAGAACGATACGCATGACGCCTATCATAGCCCGCGAAACGCGGGGCCTCCGGACCAAGGCACGCCCGGGCACCGACGGGTTGACGCGGCGGAGAGGCGCTGGCTAGAATGGAAAGTCCGTCTGGACGTGCCGGTATCGTCTAGGGGTTAGGACACGTGGTTCTCAGCCACGGAACCGGGGTTCGAATCCCCGTACCGGTACCAAGCCTTCTTCGAGGCCTCTTCGCCTCTTCCTCCTGACGGCCCCGCGATGTCGCGGGGCCGTTGCTCTTCTAGCGTTCCGTTGCCGCTACCAGGGCCTCCGCTGACCTCTGGGCCTCTGGTCCGGGTACGGGTAGAGGGCCTGGCGATAACCCCGCTCGTACCCTCGCCGGAACCCGCGTCGGTAGTGCTGCTGGTAGAAGGATTGGGGGCCGTATTCCCGGTGGTAGCCCCGGTTCGCGCGCCGGAACTGCTTCTGTCCGATCGGGTCGTACCAGCGGCCACGCCGGCCGTCCCTCAAGCCCTCTTGATACCCATCGTAATAGCCGGCCTCGAACGCCCAGGGGGCTGGCTCGTGTAATGCCCACCCAGCAGCGCCCGGGTAGGGCGCCGGGTATCCAGAGTCCGGGTATCCGGGAGCGGGACGCGCGCGACGAGGCGGTGGCGGCGGGTACGGCTGCGCCCCCGTTCCCGGCGAGCCCACGCTGATGCCAACGTGCCCGCCCACCACGACTTGTGCCATGGAGGGAGAGGCGGAGCCGACGAGGCCGATCGCGAGAAGCCAGGGTGTGACGAGGTGCGTGAGGGGCCGCATGGTCGTCCTCCCAGGCAGGCACGTATTGCCTCTGCAAGGGCTACGCCAGCCGCAACGTCGCGACATCGGAAGAAACGCTGCCGCCCGGAGCGCGTGACTGGCCTCTACCAGGGACGGCCCGAGGCTACTCGGTCCAGATGAGGACCATGGCGCCTTCGACCGTCCCGTCAAGGAACAGGCCCGGACCAGCGCCCTCGAGGTCTGCAGTCGTGATGTTCGACTGCCGCTCCCCGATTCCCGGCAATTCGATCGACACGTGACTGCTTGGGCTCAGGCGCAGCAGCCAGAACGGGATCGACATCGTGACGAGCCGC
>JAFNAJ010000136.1 GCA_017860085.1 Acidobacteriota bacterium
AACTCTCGGCAGACGCGCAGCTCGCACAGGCCGTCGAGGCGAACGTCCGCTGGTGCCTGCGTCAGATTCAGGAATCGCCCGAGGGGCATGCGAGGATTGCCGAGGGGCGGATGCGGCTCGTGGGCGCGATCTACGAAATCGCGTCGGGGCGGGTGCGGTTCCTGGGCGAGCATTGAGCATCTGATAGGCTGGCAACGGAAAACGCCCATGAATGTCACGACTCTTGGAGAATGCCGTGTCCGCTCGCCTCTCAGCGGCTTCGTCAGCGACGAGGAACGCATCCCGGAGTTCATCCGACGCCGGCCTGGCCAGCCGTTCGACGAGGGCGTGCTCTTCGAACTGGCGGGACCTCGCGAACGCCTCTTCTTCGATCCCACCAAGACCCGCGCCGGCATCGTCACCTGCGGCGGCTTGTGTCCTGGTCTGAACAACGTCATCCGCTCGCTGTTCCTTCAACTGCGCTACGGCTATGGCGTGCCGGAGGTGCTCGGTTTCCGCATGGGGTACCGGGGCCTCGACCCGCACCGCGGGCCCGAGCCCTTCGTGCTGACCCACCGCATGGTGGACGACATCCACCAGCACGGAGGTACCCTGCTCGGCACCTCCCGCGGACCGGTGGACATCGGCATCGCCGTCGAGCACCTCATCCGCCGGGGTGTCGACATGCTGTTCTGCATCGGCGGTGACGGGACGCAGCGCGGTGCCTACGCGCTGTACGAGGCCTGCCGGCAGCGTGGTCACGCCCTGTCGGTCGTCGGCGTGCCGAAGACCATCGACAACGACGTGCGCTACGTGACGCGGACCTTCGGCTACCTCACGGCGCTCGACGAGTCGCGCCGCGTGATCGACGCTGCGCACACAGAAGCCTGCAGCGTGCAGAACGGCGTGGCGCTCGTGAAGCTCATGGGCCGTCACGCGGGCTTCATTGCCGCGGGCGCGACCGTGGCGAGCCAGGACGTGAACTTCACGCTCATCCCCGAGGTCCCCTTTGCGCTGGGAGGCCCAACGGGCTTCCTGGCTGCCCTGAAACGGCGCGTGTTGGAGCGGGGTCACGCCGTCGTGGTCGTGGCCGAGGGCGCAGGCCAGGACCTGTTCGCCGAGTCGCCCGAGGCCAGGGACGCATCCGGCAACGTCCGGCTTCGGGACATCGGCCCGTTCCTGTCGGAGGGGATCACCACCTTCTTCGCGAACGAGCGCGTGCCGGTGACGCTGCGCTACTTCGACCCGAGCTACCAGATTCGCAGCCGGCCGGCAAACTGCGAGGACGCGGTGATGTGCGATCAGTTCGCGCGTCAGGCCGTGCACGCGGCGCTCGCGGGCAAGACAGGGCTGGTGGTCGGATTTCTACACGGCGCGTTCATTCACGTGCCGACCGACCTCATCGTGAGCGGGGTCAAGCAGGTCGAGCCCGACGGGCCCCTGTGGCAGGCCGTCCTCGCGACGACGGGACAACCGCCGCGATTCGAGTGAGCCGAGTGGCCGCCGCCGGGCAGACAGGCCCGCGGTTCTCAGCGCCAGTGAGCTGCGGGCTCAGTCGAGCGTGACCTTCACCGGCGGCACGTTCCAGATCTCGTCGCAGTACTCCCGAATCGCCCGGTCGGACGAGAACTTGCCGGCGCGCGCGGTGTTGAGGATCGACATGCGGGTCCAGCGGTCTCCGTCCATCCAGGCCGCGCTCACGCGATCCTGGCAGGCGACGTAGTCGTTGTAGTCGGCAAGCACCAGGAACGGATCCGACAGGAGCAGGTTCTGTACGATCGGGTGGAACACCTCGCGATCGCCGCGGGTGAGGTCGCCCGAAACCAGCAGGTCCAGCACGGCGCGCAGCTCGGCATTCCCCTCGAGGGGGGCTCCCGGCCAGTAGCCCTTTTGCGTGAGGCGAGCCACCTCGTCTACGGTCAGGCCGAACAGGAAGAAGTTCTCCGCACCCGCCGCCTCGCGGAGCTCGACGTTGGCGCCGTCCAGTGTCCCGATCGTCAACGCGCCGTTCAGCATGAACTTCATGTTGCCCGTGCCCGACGCCTCCTTGCCGGCGGTGGAGATCTGCTCGGACAGATCGGCCGCGGGATAGATGAGGTGCGAGTTCTGTACGTTGAAGTTCGGCACGAACGCCACGCGCATCCGGGTGTTCACGTCCGGGTCGTCGTTCACCGTCTCGGCCAGCGCGGTGATGAGCTTGATGATCCGCTTGGCCAGGAAGTAGCCGGGCGCCGCCTTGCCGCCGAAGATGAAGGCACGGGGCGGCACCTCCAGGTCCGGGTTCTGCTTCAGCCGGTGATAGAGGCGCGCGATGTGCAGGGCGTTGAGGTGCTGGCGCTTGTATTCGTGGATGCGCTTCACCTGGACGTCGAACAGCCAGCCAGGAGGAAGGGTGACCCCCGTGTGCCGCTGGACGTAGTCGGCCAGCCGCTCTTTGTTGGCGCGCTTGACGGCACGCCACTCCCCCCGGAACGACTCATCGTCGACGAACGGTTCGAGCCGCCGCAGTTCGTCCAGCTGCCGGACCCAGCCGTCGCCGATCGCGCGCGTGATGAGTCCTGCGAGACCAGGGTTGGCGAGCGCCAGGAAGCGCCTGGGCGTGACGCCGTTGGTCTTGTTGCTGAACCGCTCGGGCCACATGTCGTGGAAATCGCGCAGCACGCTGGTCTTGAGGAGCTCGCTGTGCAGCGCCGCCACTCCGTTGACGGCGTGACTGCCGACCGTGGCGAGATGGGCCATGCGCACCGATTTTCCGCCCTCCTCGCCGATCAGGGACATACGCCTGACGCGCGCGTCATCTCCCGGGAAGCGCGCCCGCACCTCGTCGAGGAAGCGGGTGTTGATCTCGTAGATGATCTCCAGGTGCCGGGGGAGCAGCTTGGCAAAGAGCGGCAGCGGCCAGGCCTCGAGCGCCTCGGGCAGCAGCGTGTGATTGGTGTAGCCGAAGGTGCGCACCGTGATGTCCCAGGCTTCGTCCCACCCGAGCAGGTGCTCGTCGACGAGCAGTCGCATCAGCTCGGCCACGGCGATCGAGGGGTGGGTGTCGTTGAGCTGCACGGCAAAGTGCTTCGGGAAGTTGCGCACGGGCGCGCCCACGGTCGTGAACAACCGCAGCATGTCCTGCAGCGAGCACGACACGAAGAAGTACTGCTGGGTGAGCCGCAGGCGCTTGCCGATCTCTGGCTCGTCGTTGGGGTAGAGCACCTTGGTGACGGTTTCCGACAGGACCTTGTCGTCCACGGCCTCGTAGTAGTCGCCCGTGTTGAAGGCCTGGAAGTCGAACGATTCCTCCGCCTCCGCGCTCCACAGCCGGAGCGTGTTGCAGGTGCTGACCCGGTAGCCCTGGATCGGCGTGTCGTACGCCACGCCCTTCACGACCCGGAACGGCACCCAGCGCACGCGGTGCCGGCCCTGGTCGTCGCGGTCGTGCTCGGTGTGGCCGCCGAGGTTCACCCGGTAGGCGACCTCTGGCTTCACGATCTCCCAGGGGTTGCCGCGACGGAGCCACTTGTCGGTGACTTCCACCTGCCAGCCGTCACGAATCTCCTGGTCGAAGATGCCGAACTCGTATCGGATGCCGTAGCCGATGACTGGCCGCTCCAGAGTGGCGGCTGAATCGAGATAGCAGGCGGCAAGCCGCCCCAGTCCCCCGTTGCCGAGGCCGGGCTCTTCCTCCTGCGCCAGCAGTCGGTCGAGGTCCTGGCCGAGCGTGGCCATCGCCTCGCGGGTTGCGTTCTCGATGCCGAGGTTGAGAAGGTTGTTGCCGAGGTGCGGACCGAGCAGGAACTCCGCCGAGAGGTAGCAGGCGATGCGAAGGTCAGGCTGTGCATAAGCCCGGACCGTGTTCGCCCAGCGGTGCTGCAGTCGATCGCGGACTGCCAGCGCCAATGCCCGGTAGTAGTCGTTCGCGGTGGCGACCGATGGTGGCCGACCGATGGAATACCGCAGGTGATTCGAGACCGCCTTGGCGAGCGAAGCGGCGTCGAGGCCGGTGCGCTCGTTCTCGCCAGCCGGCTTGAGACTCTGACCCGTGTTCACGTTCATCGTGCCTCCGTTGGGGATTATGTCTCATGCCCTGGCGATCCCGAATGGGTGGCCGGCACCCTGCTGCACGTGGGGCCTCCGGCATTTCGGAGGTTCCCTCGTCGTCCGTGCTCCGTGTCCACGCGCGATCCGGACCCAACTCCCTCGCCGGCTAGGGCTTACCCGGCACCGGGCCGCGCGGGGACTGCGGCACCAAACATGCGAATAGCATGGGGCTGGAGGAAACCTCGACATGTCGGCACAACCCACCCGGCTCGAACACGATCTCCTGGGCGAGAAGGCCGTTCCGGCCGACGCCTATTACGGCGTCCAGACGGCGCGGGCGCTCGAGAACTTCCACATCTCCGGCGTCGAGCTGCGGCTCTATCCCGACTTCATCCGGGCGCTGGCCATGGTGAAGCTGGCGGCCGCCCGGGCCAACGTCGACTGCGGCCAGTTCAGCCAGGAGATTCTCAACGGCATCGAGGGCGCCTGCCAGGAGCTCATCGAGGGCAAGCTCCACGACCAGTTCCGGCTCGACGTGTTCCAGGGCGGCGCCGGCACGTCCACCAACATGAACGCCAACGAGGTGATCGCCAACCGGGCACTCGAGCTGATGGGGCACCAGAAGGGCGAGTACCGCTTCTGCAACCCGCACGACCACGTCAACGCCTCGCAGTCGACCAACGACGCCTACCCGACCGCCCTCCACGTCGGGATGGCCCTCGGCAACGTGCGCCTCGTTGCTGCCATCAACGAGCTCATCGAGGCGTTCCGCGCCAAGGGCCGCGAGTTCGCCGCCATCGTGAAGATGGGGCGGACGCAGCTGCAGGACGCCGTGCCCATGACGCTCGGCCAGGAGTTCGCCGCGTTTGCCGAGACGCTCTCCGGCGAGGTCCGCGCCCTGAACGCGATCCAGCGGGTGCTCTGCGAAATCAACATGGGGGCGACCGCCATCGGCACCGGCCTGAATGCGCCCGCCGGCTACGCGCAGAAGTGCACCGAGCACCTGGCACGGATCACGGGCTTCCCGATCCACCTGGCCCCGGACCTCATCGAGGCCACGCAAGACACCCAGGCCTTCGTCCTCTACTCCTCCTGCATGAAGAGCCTGGCCATCAAGCTCTCGAAGGTCTGCAACGACCTTCGGCTGCTGTCGTCCGGTCCCCGCTGCGGGCTGCGCGAGATCAACCTCCCGCCCAAGCAGCCGGGATCGTCGATCATGCCGGGCAAGGTCAACCCGGTCATTCCCGAGGTGGTCAACATGGTCTGCTTCCGCGTGATCGGCAGCGACCTGACGATCACGATGGCCGCCGAGGCGGGCCAGCTGCAGCTGAACGTGATGGAGCCCGTCATCGCCGCGTGCGTCTTTGAGGCGCAGACCATGTTCATCAACGCGGCCCACACCCTTCGAGTGCACTGCGTTGACGGCATCACGGCGAACCCCGAGGTCTGCCGTCACTACGTCGACTTCAGCATCGGCACCGTCACGGCGCTCAACCCCGTGATTGGCTACGACCGTTCGACCGAGCTCGCCGCCGAGGCGATGCGCACGGGGCGCGGCATCATGGAACTCGTCCGCGAGAAGAAGGTGCTCACCGAGGAGCAGATTGCCGCGGTGCTCGACCCCGTGGCGATGACGGGGCAGGGGCGCCCGGTATGAACCGCTGGATCGTCGCGCTCGCCACGTGCCTGCTGCTGGTCGCTGGCGCCTTTGCCCTGGCACCCAGGGTCCAGGCACCGCCAGCTGCAGCCGAGGGATGGCGCACCTTTACGGCGACCTGGTCGGTCACCGGTCAACAGCAGATGCTGCCGACCGAAGGTGGCCGGGCCGCAGCGACCGCACAACTGTCCGGCGCCGTCGTGCTCGCCACCGGCGATGGCCTCAGCCGTGGCTTTCGCGGCGACTACATCGGCTTCGACGATGGACGGGCGCTCACTGTGGGCCGGTGGGTGTGGACCGACGAGCATGGCAACCAGATCTTCGGCGAGATGAGGGGCGAGCCGGTCCAAACCGGCCGCCGCTCAGCGGCAACGATCACCGGCGGGAGTGGCCGCTACGCGGGTGTCTCCGGAACCTACCAGTTCCACTGGCAGTACGTAGTGGAGGCCGAGGATGGCACCATCCAGGGCCGCACGATCGGGCTCGAGGGGCGGTACCGGTTTGGCGGGGGGCAGCCATGACATCCGTGGGCACCCCTCAGAGCATCGTCGTCGCGCGGCTCGCGACCCTGGCGCTCGTACTGGGCCTCTGGTTCTGGCCCGTCCCCGAAGGGCTGACGGCTCCGGCGTGGCACCTGTTCGCCCTTTTCGTCGGGGCCATCTTCGCGGTGGTGGCCGGTGCCTTTCCGATCCTGACGTCCTCCATCCTCGCGCTCGCCGCGGCGGTGCTCTCCGGCACCCTCGCGCCGGTCAAGGCCTACTCGGGATTCGCCAACGGCACGATCTTGTTGATCGTTGTCGCGTTCCTCGTGGCGCGCGCTGTCGTGCAGTGCGGGTTGGGCCAGCGGATTGGGCACGCCGTGGTCAGCCTGTTTGGCCGGTCGACGCTCGGCCTCGTCTACAGCATCTTCCTGGTCGACGGCGTCATCGCCCCAGCCTTCCCCAGCAACACGGCGCGCTCGGGCGTGCTGTATCCGTTGGCGTTCTCGCTGGCCGAGGCCGCCGGCGCGCGGCCGGGCGATCCGGCACGCAGGCGCCTCGGTGCGCTGCTGATGATCTCGGGCATTGCCAGCCTGTCGTTGTCATCGGCGCTGTGGCTTACGGCGATGGCGGCGAACCCGCTCGGTGCCGAGATCGCCAAGCCGCTTGGCGTGGACATCGACTTCGGCACGTGGCTGCTCGCGGCGTCGGTGCCAACCCTCGCGGCCATGCTCCTGCTGCC
>JAFNAJ010000137.1 GCA_017860085.1 Acidobacteriota bacterium
GCGCGAAGAGCCGATTGGAGCGCTCGCGGGTGCCAGGGTGGTGTCTTCGTCGCGCAGCCTGCTCGGAGACTTCGTCGCCGTGGGCACCGACGACGGGCGTGTGGCCCTGCTCGAGTTGCGGTTCAGACCCGTCTACGAAGGGCAGACGCAGACCGGCGTGGACGTCCAAGTGGCCGATCGCGGACTCGTGGAGATCGATCCCGGGAAGCGGTCCGTCCGCGACGTTTCGTATCGTGAGGGCGATGGCCGGAAGACGGTGGCAGCGGTGGTCGCCGACGACGAGATTGCGCTGTGGTGGACGGACGAGAACGACGAGCCGAACCGCGCGACGTTGCGGCCGGCAGCCGGCGAGCGGTTCACCCTGGTGCGTCTCGGTCATGTCAACGACCTGGTGGCTGGCACGTCCGGCGGGAAGGTGTACCACTGGAGCCTGGATCCCGAGCCGGTGCTCGACAACGTATCGCTGGTTGGCGACGGTCCGATCACGGCTCTCGGGTGGGCGCTCGGTGACAACACGTTCATCGCCGGCACCGCGACGGGAACCATCTCGGGCTGGATCCAGGCGCGTCTCCACGAGGACGACGAGCGGCAGGCGCGGGTGCGTGTCCACGAGTTCGCGGGCCATCGCGCGGCCGTGACGACGGTCAGCGCGGCCGCGCGTGACAAGAGCTTCGTCACGACCGGCGCGGACGGCTCGGTGGTGCTGCGGCATCTGACCGCCCAGCGCACGATCGTCGAGTTGCCCAAACAGCCGGCGCCCGTGGCAGCCGCCGTGATAAGCCCGAAGAACGACGGCATCGTCGTCGTGCTCGAGAACGGGACCCTGTCTCGCTTCAGCGTCGCGAGCCCGCACCCTGAGACGACCTTGCGGACGCTCTTCGGCAGAGTGTGGTACGAGGGGTACCCCCGGCCCGAGTTCGTGTGGCAGTCGACCGGGGCCACCGACGACTTCGAGTCGAAGCTGAGCCTGGTGCCTCTCATCTTCGGGACGATCAAGGCGACGGTCTACGCGTTGTTGTTCGCCATCCCACTGGGCGTCCTCGGGGCCCTCTACACCTCGCAGTTCGTGCATCCCAGCATCAGGTCGAAGATCAAGCCGACGGTCGAAATCATGGCGGCGCTTCCGAGCGTCGTCATCGGCTTTCTCGCCGGGCTGTGGATGGCCGGCATCGTCGAACGGAACCTGGTCGCCGTGATCATCGGGATCCCGGCCATTGTCCTCTCCGGCACGTCGGGCGTCGTCTTCTGGGGCATGCTGCCCGAGCGCTGGCAGCACCGGCTGAAGCCCGGCACCGAGCTGCTGCTCATTCTTCCTCTGCTGGTGCTGGGCGGCTGGCTTGCCGCCGTCCTGGCTCCGTGGGTCGAGCGGGCCTTCTTCGGCGGCGATCTGCGGCTCTGGCTCAACAGCGTCGGGTTCACCTACGACCAGCGCAACAGTCTCGTGGTGGGCCTGGCGATGGGATTCGCGGTCATCCCCATCATCTTCACGATTTCTGACGACGCGTTCACGAGCGTGCCGCAGAGCCTCACGGCCGCTTCGCTCGCCCTCGGCGCCAGCCGCTGGCAGACCGCGATGCGGATTGTCGTGCCAACCGCGAGCCCCGGCGTGTTCTCGGCGGTCATGGTGGGCTTCGGCCGCGCCGTGGGCGAGACCATGATCGTACTGATGGCGACAGGCAACACGCCCGTGTTGGACTGGTCGATCTTCAACGGCATGCGGACGTTGTCGGCCAACATCGCGGTCGAGATCCCCGAGGCGCCTGTGGGCGGCACGCTGTACCGCGTCCTGTTCCTCTCGGCCGCGCTGCTCTTCACCCTGACCTTCGTGCTCAACACCATTGCCGAGCTCATCCGGCAGCGGCTGCGCGACAAGTACAAGGCCATCTGATGCGGCTCGGGACCCTCGTCCGTCGCGGCGACCCGTTCGTGTGGCTGGCCGGCAGCGGCCTGGGCATCAGCCTGCTGATGATCCTCGGTCTGCTCGGGGTCATTCTCGTGAACGGTCTCGGCTTCTTCTGGCCGAAGCCGCTGCTGCAGTTGACGCTGAAGGACGGCGTGGTGCTCCTGGGAGAGCCAGTGACCCGCGAGGTGATTCCCACGCCGGGGGTGGTCGATGCGCCAGAGCAGTTTCGCCTCCAGCTCAAGCTGGGCAACCGCGACTTGTTTGGGGCCGACTTCCGTTGGGTCGACGAGGCCGAGATCACGGGCCGCGAGCGGCCTCGGGACGCGTTCTACTTCGAGCGCCGGGAGTACGGGCCGCTCATTGGGACGCCTGTCCGCCTCACGCGTGGCGGCGACGCACTGGCCACCGGCCCTGACGCCGTGTGGGCCGCGCTCGCGCCACTCATCGAGCAGGCCGAGGTCGACCGTGCGGCCATCAGGACGATCGAGCGAGACGAGATCGGGGCCATCAACTTCGCCATCGAGCGCGCGAGGCTCGACATGCGCGCCATCGACCTTCGCGAGCGTCAGAGGCCCGAGCAACGGCTCGATGCCGAGCGCGCCGCGCTCGACCAGGAGGTCGTACGGCAGAAAGCCCTGTACGACGAGCGTCAGCGCGCCCTGGAGGCGCTCTACGAGCGGGCCGCGCAGACCTACCTCACCGTCAGGGCCTCCGACGGGCAGGAGAAGGAGATCCGGACGCTCGACATCTTCAGGGCCTACCCGGCGAACCAGCTCTCCTGGGCGGAAAAGGCGGGCGTCTACGCGTCCCGCATCTGGGAGTTCGTCAGCGGCGACCCGCGCGAGTCGAACACCGAGGGCGGTATCTTCCCGGCGATCTTCGGCACCGTCATGATGGTCGTGCTCATGAGCCTGGTGGCTGTGCCGTTCGGCGTGTTGGCGGCGCTCTACCTCCGCGAGTATGCCAAGCAGGGCACGCTCGTGCGGCTCGTGCGCATTGCGGTCAACAACCTCGCCGGCGTGCCCTCGATTGTCTTTGGAGTCTTCGGTCTCGGGTTCTTCGTCTATTTCGTTGGAGGGACCATCGACCGGGCGTTCTTCCCCGAGTCGCTGCCAACGCCGACCTACGGCACCGGCGGCATCCTGTGGGCCTCGCTCACGCTGGCGCTGCTCACCGTGCCCGTCGTGATCGTCGCCTCCGAGGAGGCCCTGGCCGCCGTGCCGCGGTCGATGCGCGAGGCCTCGCTGGCCATGGGGGCCACCAAGTTCCAGACGATCCTGCGCGTCGTGCTCCCGGCGGCGGCCCCGGGCATCATGACCGGCCTCATTCTGGCCATGGCCCGTGGGGCAGGCGAGGTGGCGCCGTTGATGATCACCGGCGTGGTCAAGCTCGCGGCCGACCTGCCGCTCGACGGCATCTTCCCGTTCTTCCACCTCGACCGGAAGTTCATGCACCTCGGATTCCACATCTACGACGTCGGCTTCCAGAGCCCCAACGTCGAGGCGGCCAAGCCGATGGTGTACTCGACGACGATCCTGCTGCTGGGCATCGTCGTTGCCCTCAACATCACGGCCATCGTGATCCGGAACCGGCTGCGCCGGAAGTATCAGACTGGGGCGTTCTAGGAGTCGTTCATGGTGGAGTACACGGGGCAAGCCAGAGACACTGGCCTGCGCATCAAGACCGAACTGGCCAGCAGGCCCACACCGAGCGCGATGGCCACGCCGGCCATCCTGCTGCGGGACGTGAACCTGTTCTACGGCGCGAACCAGGCGCTCTACGACATCTCGATGGACATCGGGGAGCGGATGGTGACGGCCTTCATCGGTCCCTCGGGCTGTGGAAAGTCGACCTTGCTCCGGTGCCTGAACCGCATGAACGACCTCATCGACAACGTGAAGATCACCGGCAAAGTCGAGGTCAACACGCTCGACATCTATGGCCCGAAGACCGACGTCATCGAGGTGCGGCGCAAGGTGGGCATGGTGTTCCAGAAGTCGAACCCGTTCCCCAAGTCGATCTACGAGAACGTGGTGTACGGGTTGCGCATCGCCGGCATCAACGACAAGGCCACGCTCGACGAAGTGTGCGAGCGCAGCCTGCGCGGCGCCGCGCTGTGGGATGAGGTGAAGGACCGCCTCGACCAGAGTGGCCTGTCGCTCTCCGGCGGCCAGATGCAGCGGCTCTGCATCGCGCGCGCCATCGCCAACGAGCCCGACATCATCCTCATGGACGAGCCCTGCTCGGCGCTCGACCCGATCGCGACAGTCAAGATCGAGGAACTGATCTACGCCTTGAAGGAGAAGTACACGATCGTCATCGTGACCCACAACCTTCAGCAGGCCGCCCGCGTCTCCGACATGACGGCGTTCTTCTGGCTGGGGCGGCTGGTCGAGTACGGACAGACATCGGACCTCTTCACGAAGCCGAAAGAGAAGCACACCGAGGACTACATCACCGGGAGATTCGGCTAGGGGGTGCGCCGCCTTCGACGCCGATCTTCGATCGCCCGGGGAGGGGACTCGCCAGGGGCAATGAGGTAGACTACTCGCACGGCGTCGTCAGGCACCACCGCATCCAGCAGCCGTGACGTCTCCGGGCACCCTGATGCCGAATCTCACGCGGTCGAATCCTGACGCCGACGTTGGGGCCGGGCCGGCCCGCATCGTGGCCGTGGTCGACGTCGGGGCCACGGCCGTTCGCCTCGTCATTGCCGAGCTCTGCGACAAGGAACCGCCCCGCCTGCTCGAGGAAGCCTCGAGGGCCGTGCTGCTGGGCAAGGACACGTTCGCCTCGGGACGCATCGGGGCCGAGACGATTGAGTCGACGCTCAGGGCACTCGATGGCTTCCGCCGCATGATGGATGCCTATGGCGTCAGCGTGTACCGCGCGGTGGCGACGAGCGCAGTGCGGGAAGCGGCGAATGCCGACACCTTCCTCGATCGGGTGCGCGTGCGTACGGGGCTCGACATCGAGGTGATCGACGGGTCGGAGGAAAGCCGGCTCACGTTCCTCGCCGTGCAGGCCCAGCTCCGCGGACACCCGGCGCTCGCGGGCATTCCCACACTGCTCGTCGAGGTGGGTGGCGGCAGCGCCGACGTGACGCTGATCGAGGGCGGGCGTCCGAAGTACTCCGGCGTCTTTGCGCTCGGCTCGATTCGCATGAGGCAGAGCCTCGGCCCGTGGCATGGCGGCCACGACCAGCGCGTGCGGCTGCTTGCGCGGCACGTGTCGAACCTGGTGGCCGACATCCGCCGCGATGTGCCACTCAAGACCGCGCAGTACGTCGTCGCCCTCGGTCACGACATGCGTTTCGTCGCGTCCCAGGTGGCCGACCTGGAGCCGGAGGGCACCCGCGAGATTCCACGCGAGGCGTTCCTGGCGTTCGTGGAACGGGTGGAGGGGCTCGACGACGACCAATTGGTCGAGCGGTTTCGCCTCACGCAGGCCGATGCGGAAACGCTCGTGCCAGCGTTGCTCGTGTATCGGAACCTGTTGATGGAAACCTCCGCGGCCGCCCTGGTGGTGCCCGACGCCTCGCTGCGGGCGGGCCTGCTGATCGACCTGGTCGGCCAGTCGGCCGAGTCGACGTTCGAGGAGTTCAGCCGGCAGGTGCTGGCCAGCGCCGAGGCGCTGGGCGAGAAGTACCGCTACGACGCCAAGCACGCCAGGCACGTGGCGCACCTCGCGGGGCGGCTGTTCGACGAGCTGCAGGCCGAGCACGGCCTGAGGCGCCGAGACCGGCTGCTGTTGGAGGTGGCGGCGTTGCTCCACGACATCGGCGTGTTCGTGGGGTTGCGGGCGCACCACAAGCACACGCAGTACCTGCTCGCCGCATCCGAGATCTTCGGGTTGTCCGGCGACGATGTCGCCCTCGTCTCGAACGTGGCACGCTACCACCGGCGGGGACTGCCGCAGAAGTCTCACCTGCCGTACATGGCGCTGGACCGCGAAGACCGGGTGCGCACGAACAAGCTCGGGGCGCTGCTCCGGGTGGCCAATGCGCTGGACGCCGAGCACCTGCAGAAGGTGCGAGACCTCCGGGTCAGGCAGGAGACCGACCGCTGGCTGCTCGAGGTGGATGCCGCGGGTGACCTGACCATGGAGCGGATGGCCACCACCGCGCGCGCGGACCTCTTTGTCGACGTGTTCGGACGGACGCTCGTGCTGATTGCCTCCGGCAGCGCCCCATGAGCAAGCGAGAGAAACCGGGTCGCGGGCCCGACTTCTTCTTCAACCGCGAGCTGTCGTGGCTCGCGTTCAACGAGCGGGTGCTCGAGGAAGCGGTCGACCGGACGAATCCGCTGCTCGAGCGGGTCAAGTTCGCCAGCATCACGGCGTCGAACCTGGACGAGTTCTTCATGGTGCGCGTGGCGTCCCTGCGCCAGGCGGAGGACGATCACGACACGCACCCGGACCCGTCGGGCCGCGCCCCTGCCCAGCAGCTTGGGGAGGTGTCCGAACGGGTCCACGACCTGCTGTCGCGGCAGTACGCGCTCGTCATGGACGAGTTGCTGCCGGCGCTGGCCGAGCACGGCATCCGCGTCCGTCGCGCGGCGCAGCTCGACGGACAGGAGCGGGCCGCCGCCGATGCGTACTTCAGGGACGAAGTGCTGCCCGTGCTCACGCCACTGGCGGTCGACTCCTCTCGCCCGTTCCCGATGCTCGCCTCGCTCAGCCTGAACGTGGCGGTGCGACTCGCACCGGTCGCTGATGGTGAGCCCGATCGACTTGGGCTCGTGCAGGTTCCGGCCCGGCTGCCGCGCCTGGTGCGCATCGCCAGCGGTGATGGCTACACCTTCGTCCTGCTCGAAGACCTGATTCGTACCGGCTTTGACGCGTTGTTTCCTGGCCAGGTCGTGCTGGATGCGACGTGCATCAGGCTGGCGCGAGACTCCGAGCTCGAACTTGACGATGAGGGAGGCGAGTCGTACCTCGAGGCCCTCGAGGA
>JAFNAJ010000138.1 GCA_017860085.1 Acidobacteriota bacterium
CGCCACTTCCCTGGCCGATGCGACGCAGGGCGCCGACGTGCGTACGACCCTGGTCGTGCTCCATGAGCATGACGCCCACGGGCCCTCCCTCCTTGGGGAACCCGCGCTCGACCAGCTTCGCGAAGAGCCGGTCTTCTTCCTTGGCGTGATGGCACTTGTCGGCGAAGTTCGCGAAGAAGTCGGCGAAGTCCCTGATGGTCGTCCGCTCGACGGTCCTGCCCTCGTCGATCGCCTGCACGCACGACTCGAGGGCCGTCAGCACGCGCTCGATGAGGCGGTGCTCCTGCATCAGCATGTCGATGGCTGGCTTCATTGGCTGCGCTCCCCTGCCCGGCCGCGATGCCAGGCCACGCAGCCAGTGTGCCCCGAACCGTCCAGCGACTCTATGATGCCGATCAGGCGCGTCCGCTCGCCAGTTCCTCGGCCGACGCCTTCAGCAGGTCCCACGCCCGGCGCAGGTGCTGCCCGGTGGTCCGCAGGTTCCCCACCGCAAGCCTCAACACGTAGCGGCCGCCGAGCTTCGTGTGGGAGAGGAACACCTCGCCCGAGGCGTTGACCCGGTCCAGCAGCGTCGCGTTGAGTCGCTCGAGCTCGGCCTCGGTGTGCCCGGGGCCAGGCGGCACGGCGCGGAAACACACGACGCTCATCGGCACCGGCGCCATGCGCTCGAATGCGGGGTCCGCGTCCACCCACGCGGCAAACTGGCGCGCCAGCCGCATGTGCTCGGCAATGCGCGCGCGCATGCCCTCCTGGCCGAAGTACCGGAGCACCATCCACAGCTTCAGCGAACGAAAGCGCCGGCCGAGCTGGATGCCGGTATCCATGAGGTTCTTGACGTCGCCAGGGTCCGTCGTTCGCAGGTACTCGGGCACGAGCGAGAACGCGGCACGGATGACGTCCATGCGCCGGCAGTAGAACGCACTCAGGTCGAATGGCACGAACAGCCACTTGTGCGGGTTGACGACCACTGAGTCGGCGCGGTCGCAGCCACGCATCACCCACTCCCAACCCGGAACGAGGGCCGCGGCGCCACCATAGGCGGCATCCACGTGCAGCCACATCCGCTCGCGCTCGCAGATGTCGGCAATCTCCGGCACCGGATCGACACTGGTCGTCGAGGTCGTGCCGACCGTCGCAACGACGGCGACCGGCAGCCGGCCTGCCCGTCGGTCGTCGGCGATGGCCGCCGCGAGGGCATCGGGCCGCAGGCGAAACTCGGCATCGGCGGGGATCTTGCGAAGCGAGGCGTGTCCCAACCCCAGGAGGATGACGGCCTTGTCAATCGACGAGTGGGCGTGCTCGGAGCAGTAGACCGACACGGGCGGCATGTCGCGCCCTGACAGCCCGTGCTCGCGCACCCCGACCACCGCTGCCTCGCGCGCGGCGGCCAGCGCGTGCAGGCTCGACACCGAGGCGGTGTCGTAGATCACGCCCTCGAAGGCCTCCGGCAAGCCGAGCATCTGCCGCAACCATCCCAGCGCAACAGCCTCGAGCTCGGTGGCGGCCGGCGACGTGCGCCACAACATCGCCTGCTGGTTGAGCGCCGACGACAACAGGTCGGCGAGGATGCCCGGCCCGCTCGCCGTGATGGCAAAGTAGGCGAAGAACCCTGGGTGATTCCAGTGCGTCAGGCCCGGCACCAGTACGCGCTCGAAGTCGGCCACGATCGCCGACATGTCGTCGCCCTGCTCAGGCGCCGCCGAGGGCAGCGCCGACGCGATCTCGCCGGGGTGCACCTGTGCGAGAACGGGGAACTGCTCTGGATGCGCGAAGTACTCGGCGATCCAATCGGCCAGGCGGTGCGCCTCGCGCCGGAACTCCTCTGGCGACATGTCGCCCGTGGAGGCTGCCGTGCGTCCGCCTGGGTCTGCCGCGTGATCGGGTGTCATTGTGCTCGCACCTCGGCGTAGGTCGTGACGTAGGCCTCCAGTACCTGGTCCGACAGCCCGATGCCGCGAGCCTCAGCCGCCGCCTTCTCGACGGGCCACGCGTCGATCACGACGCGCTTGACGAGCCAGAGGGCCCCCACGCGATTGCCGCTGCTGCAGTGGATGAAGGTCGGCTGGTTGGCGGGGTCCTGAACGAGACGGAGAAACGTCTCGATGGTCGCGCCGTCGGGGTTCTTGCCGTCGAACGGCAGGCTGACGTAGCGAAGCCCGGCGGCCTCGGCCGCCACGCGCGAGGCGTCGAGGTCAGCCCCGGCCTCCGACGCCCGCCGCAGGTTGATCACCGTCGTGTAGCCCTGCGCCGCCAAGGCTGGCATCGCCGCAGGGGTCGTCGCGCCGCCGGTCGCGACGGTCTTGTCGACACGCGCGAAGTTCCTGACGCCGTCGACGCTGGGCTTCTCGACTGGCTGGGCTGACAGGCCGACGCCGGCGGCCGCCAGCAGGACGAGACTGGCGAGCGCGCCGGCCCGAAGAGCCTCGTGCTCACGCGGAGAGTTCATTCCGCGATTATAGGCGCTGCTCAGCGCTCGACGGTGACCGTCGCGGGTCCACTCAGGCGCACGGTGACGGTGGTGCCCGCGGGCAGCGTCGCCGTCTTCCGGTCGCCAGCCATGACCGCGGCCGTGCCGCCGGCGGCACCAATCGATCCACCAATCGCGGCGCCCTTCCCCCCGCCGAAGATGGCGCCGAGGACGGCTCCACCGATTGCGGCTCCGCCAATCTTGGCTGCGCTCTTGTTGCCCGGAGCCGCTCCCTCACGATAGACGGTCTCGGTCGCGAGGGGCACGCGCGAGCCGTCGGCGAGGACGACCGTATGGAAGCGCACGCCAAGGCGTGCCCGTTCCTTGAACTTGCCGCCCTCTTCGACGAGCGTGACGACACCTTCCGCGCGCGAGCCAGCAGGGATGGCCACGCGGCCCGCCACGCGGACGTCACGCGTCACCAGGGCCTCGACGCGGTCTTCGACTTCAGCCGTGTCGCTCGACACACTGGTTGCGAACTCGAGACCGATGACCGCATCGGCCGGGATGATCAGTTCCTCGTACTGGGGCTCTGGAGGCGCGGGTGGCGGCGGTGGCTCGGCCACCGGCGCCGGCACGATCGCGACCCGAGCCGACTCGACAGGCTCGGCGGGAACGGGGGCAGGACTCTCTGCGATCGTCCCCGGGCGTGCCGCTGGCTCGGCCCGCTCAACTGGCGGAACCACCCGGGCTGGAGGTCGGCGCTCGACGCTGGGCTCACGGAAAACCGGCGCCGCGGTGCGACCGCGTGATGCCGGCGCCTTTCCCGCGACCTGATGGGGCGCCGCCGACGCGACGCCCTCTGGGTTGACGCGCGCCTCGGTTTCGTCCACCGCACGCGTGACCACGCCCGTCGCTGGAGACGCCGCTGCGGCGACCTGGGCGGGTGCGGCGGCAGGAGCCTGGCGCAGCGCCAGAAAGGCCCCGGCGCCCGCGGCGCCCAATCCTGCGGCCGCCACGACCACAAAGCCCAAGAACTTGCCAGTCATCGGTTGGGGTGCCTCCGTCCCATCCTGCAGCAAGAGGCGTGCCCGGACGCCTGGGGCCGTCTGCCCCCGGTTCACCGGGGGTCCACGGCGTGGCCCGGGCTCGCCAGGCCCCGCGCTGCCCCAGGCGAGGGACACTGCTGTCCCCCGGAGGGACAGGCCCCGTCCACCGTTCGTGGCGCCGCGTGCGGGCTTGTGCTATAACGCCCGCCGCCAGCCTCCGCGTCCCCTGTTCCTCGAAAAGGAGCCTCCGATGCCCGCCGCTCAGCCTTGCCCGTCGCGGTTCGATGCCCTCGTGTCGCTCGCCCTGGCGCTCCTCCTCGCCCCGGCACTCGTGGCCCAATCGAGACCTCCCCAGGCGGCGCAGCCCGTCGACGAGGAATACACCCGACTGATCAAGCAGCACACACAGGACCCGCGCATCATCACCGAACTCGTCGACCACCTGCCGGCGTCTGCCACGGTGCCGTCTCCGCTCAAGGTGCTCGGCCGCATCCCCGGCACGCCGGACGAGTTGACGTACTCGAAGGACATCTACCGCTACTTCGACACGCTCGACCAGGCGTCGGATCGCGTGAGGGTGTTCCGCATTGGCACGACCGAAGAGGGTCGCGAGATGATCGCGGTCGTCATCGCCGACGAGGCCACGATCAGAAACCTCGCCAAGTACAAGGCGATCACCGCACAGCTGACCGACCCGCGCAGGACCAGTGAGGCGACCGCGCGGCAGCTCGTCGCAACGGGAAGGCCGATCTACTACGTCACGGGGGCCATCCACTCGCCAGAGACCGGCAGCCCCGAGATGCTCATGGAGCTCGGCTACCGGCTCGCCGTCGAGGAGACGCCCTTCATCCAGCAGATCCGCAACACCCTCATCGTCGTGCTCACGCCCATCGTCGAGGTGGATGGCCGTGACAAGCAGGTCGACAGCTGGTACTTCCGCAAGAGGACGGGCCAGGCGCTGCCGCTGTCGTACTGGGGCAAGTACGTCGCCCACGACAACAACCGCGACGGCATGGCCCAGGCCCTCAGGCTCACGCAGAACCTGATGGCCGCGTTCCTCGACTGGCACCCGACCGTGTTCCACGATCTTCACGAGTCGGTGCCCTACCTCTACACGTCGACCGGAACGGGTCCCTACAACACGTGGCTCGATCCGCTGGTCACCGACGAGTGGTGGATGCTCGCGAAGTACGAGGTGGCCGAGATGACCAAGCGCGGCGTCCCCGGCGTGTGGACGTGGGGGTTCTACGACGGGTGGGTGCCCAACTACCTCTTCTTCATCGCCAACACCCACAACAGCATCGGCCGGTTCTACGAAACACAGACCTATGGCCCCATGAACCAGGAGATCACGCTGGGCGCCACGCAGACCAGCCGCGAATGGTTCCGCCCAAATCCCCCGCTGCAGAAGATCAAATGGGGTCCGCGCAACAACGTCAACATGCAGCAGTCGGCACTGCTCTTTGCCATGAGCCACGTGGCGAAGAACCGTGAGATGTATCTCGAGAACTACTGGTTCAAGAACAAGCGCGCCATCGACAGGGGGAAGGCCGAGGCCCCGCACGCGTGGGTCATCCCGGCCAACCAGCGCCGCAGGGTGGAAGCGGCCGAGCTCGTGAACGTGTTTCGCCGCCAGGGCGTCGAGGTGCACACGGCGGCCGGTGCGTTCACGATCGGTGATGTCGCGGTGAATGCGGGCGACTACGTGATACGGATGGACCAGCCCTATCGCACGCTCGTGGCCATGCTGATGGACGTGCAGTTCTTCGCGCCCGGCAACCCGCGACCCTACGACGACACGGGCTGGACCTTCCCCTACCTGCGCAACGTGAAGGCCATGAAGGTGGCCGACAAGGCGATTCTCGACCAACCGATGACGCTCATGGCCGGGGATGCCAAGGTCGCGGGCACCATCTCGGGGACGGGCCCCGTGCTCGTCGTTGAGCACACGACCGACAACACGCTCATCAGCTTTCGCTTCGCCCACAAGGACGTGCGGATCCTCGCGGCTGAGGACGACTTCGAGGCCGCTGGCCGCACGTTCAGGGCCGGCGCCTTCATCGTGCCCGACGCCAATCGTGCGGCGCTCGAACCCACGGTCCGCGAGCTCGGTCTCTCGGCCTGGGCCATGCCGGCAGCTCCGGCGGTGAAGACGCACGAGCTCGACGTGCCGCGCATCGGGTACGTCCACGCGTGGCAGCGCACGCAGGACGAGGGCTGGGTGCGCCTGGCGTTCGACGCGTTCGGAGTGCCGTATACCTACTTCGCCGACCAGAAGCTCCGCGAGGGCAACCTTCGCGCGAAGTACGACGTGATCGTGTTCCCGCACGTCGGCGGCACGCTGCAGTCGCACCTCAATGGCGTGGCCGGGAGCGGCCGACCCCTGCCCTACAAGAAGACACCCGAAACGCCGAACCTCGGCGCACAAGACGAGAGTGACGACATCCGCGGCGGCATGGGTCTCGAAGGATTCATGGCGCTCGTGACGTTCGTCCGCGAGGGCGGCACCCTCATCGTGGAGGGTTCGACGAGCACGCTCTTTCCGGCTGCCGGCGTGACGAGCGGGGTCACGCTCGAGGAGCCGACCACCCTGTTCGCGCGCGGCTCGATCCTCAAGGCGCTCTTCACCGATCGCCGGAGCCCGATCGCGTACGGCTACGACCAGCCCGTGCTGCCCGTGTACTTCAACCAGGGGCCCGTCTTCCGCGCGGGCAGCGGCGGGGTGCCGGGCGAGTTCGCGGCATTCATGGGCGGCGGACCGCAGATTCCGGGCGTCGGCATGAACACGACCCCCAACGCCGTGCCGCCCACGGTCGTTCCGCTCGAGCCCGAGGAGAAGAAGACGGAGATGCCGTCTGTGGACGAGGCGGCGGCGTTTCGGCAGATGGCGCGCGCGTTCGGCATGAGCGTGGACGAGGCCCCGCCGCGGGTGATCCTCCGCTTTCCGCGCAATGCGAACGACATGCTGCTCTCGGGCTCGCTCGTCGGCGGCCAGGCGCTGGCCGATCGCGCCGTCGTCATCGACGCCCCCGTTGGCAACGGACACGTCGTGATGTTCGCCACGCGCCCGTACTGGCGCTGGCAGACCCAGGGACTGTTCTTTCTTGGTTTCAACGCGATCCTGAACTGGAACGACCTCGACGCGGGCAAGGAGGCGCCGAAGGAGACCTCGCGGCCAGCGGCGGAGCGCTGATGTCGTCGCCAGCCTGAACGCACGAGCAAGCCGCCAACGCCATGCCGTTGCAGGTTCCGCGCGCAGACGACCGTGTTCCCCCGCTCGGACCTTCCGTGCCGCGGTGGGGCAACGCGGTCACCCGCGGGATCGGGCGCGCCGGTATGCGGGTGCTGGGCTGGCGACTCATCGGCGACATCCCCGACCTCCCGAAGGT
>JAFNAJ010000139.1 GCA_017860085.1 Acidobacteriota bacterium
CGCACTTCGAGAAGATGCTCTACGACCAGGCGCAGATCACGCTGGCGCTGCTCGAACTGCGGCAGGCGACCGGCGATCCGTTCTGGGGCGCGGTCGCTGATGACACGCTGGCGTACGTGCTGCGCGATCTCAGGCACCCAGAGGGTGGGTTCTTCTCGGCGGAGGACGCCGACAGTGTGCCACCCGAGCATGCGGGTGCCACCCCGGCGCGAAAGGCCGAGGGAGCGTTCTACATTTGGAGTGCCGACGAGATCGACGCGCTCGCCGGCGACGCCGCCGACGTCGTGAAGGCGCGCTTCGGCATCCAGCCGGGCGGGAATGCGCCACACGATCCCCAGGGGGAGTTCGGCACGAAGAACCTGCTGTACACGGCAGCGCCGATCGAGGACGTCGCGTCGGTGTCTGGACGAAGCGTGGATGCGGTGATCGACATCCTGGGCGATGCGCGGCGCCGCCTGTTTGCGGCACGCGAGCGGCGCCCCAGGCCCCATCTGGACGACAAGGTGCTGACCGCGTGGAACGGGCTCATGATCGCTGCCTTCGCCCGCGCCGCACGCACGCTCGACGGTGACGAGCACGTCGACGCCGGATCGAGTCAGCGTCATCTCTCCGCGGCCACCCGCGCCGCCGAGTTCATCCGCGAACACCTCTGGGCTGAGGGCTCTGGCGTCCTGCTCCGGCGGTTTCGAGCGGGGCAGGCGGGCGTTCCTGCCTACGCCGAGGACTACGCGTGCCTCACGTGGGGCTTGCTCGAGTTGTTCCAGGCGAGCGGCGACGCCCGCTGGCTCGAGTGGGCCGTCGACCTCCAGCGTCACCAGGACCGCCTGTTCTGGGACGCGGAAGATGGAGGGTGGTTCAGTACGACGGGCCGAGACCCATCGGTGCTGTTTCGCATGAAGGACGACAACGACGGGGCCGAGCCGTCGGCGACCTCCGTCTCGGTGTTGAACCTGCTGACGCTCGTGCACCTGGTGGGTGACACGGATGGGTGGGGCGAGCGCATCGATCGCGCGCTCGGGCGCTTCGGTCCCGACCTCGGGGCGCATGCCCGCGCGCTGCCGATGCTGATGGCCGCGCTCGCCGTGCGACACGCCGTCGTCCAGCAGGTCGTGATGGTCGGGCCGCGGGAGCGCGACGATACGCGCGCGCTTCAGCGGGTCGTTGCGCAGCGCTACCTTCCCTTTGCAGTGAGCATTCCCGTTGAGCCGGGACCGGCGCAGGACCGGCTGGCACGCCTGCTGCCCTTCGTCGGGGCGATGCGGATGGACGGAGGACGGGCCACGGCGTATGTCTGTCGCGGATTCACGTGCGACCGCCCCGTCACCGACCCGGGAGCCCTCGACGCGGCGCTCGAGCCGCGTGGGATATGATCGCCTCATGACCTTCGATCTCGAGGTGATGCTTCGGGCCAGCGACCAGGTGTTCGCCGAACGCATCGACCACGACCGTGAGCCTGAAGAGTGGACGGATGCCGACGTCGAGGCGGCCTTGCGGAAGATCTTGCGCGCCATCGACCGCATCTCGAACCCCGACGCCCCCGACGATCGGCCGATCTCGCTCAAGGGCCTCAGCTGGATCGTGCAACCCTATCTGGACGGTGTCGTGCTCGCCTTCGAGATCCACAGCGCCTCGGCCGTCGCCGGTCCGTTTGCGGTACCGCAGGATCGCCTCGAGCAGATGGTCGCGCGCGTGCTCGGCGGCGTCACCCCCTCGAGCCAGGTCGTGCACTGAGCGCAGCCCGGCGGGGCTGAAGCCCCGCCCTACCGGGCCGAGGCGGCAGCCCTAGCCGTGGTGATGGTGCAACCGTCGCGCGGGCGGATAGGGGATGAGGTCCAGAACATGCCCCTCCCGGTGCTCCCGCTGCATGCGCTGCCAGAACTCGGGCGTGAGCAGGTCGCCGTGGGCCGCGACGAACACGTCGCGCAGGCGGCCCTTCAGGCCGAGGAACGGCAGGAACTCTTCGGGGAACACGTCCTCCTGTCCCACGTAGAACCACGGCTCGGCCGAGAGCTCGTCCTCGTCGGACCGAGCCGCTGGCAGCGCCCTGAAGGTGCACTCGTCGAGCAGTCGCAGCTCGTCGTAGTCGTAGAACACCAGGCGCCCGTGGCGCGTCACCCCGAAGTTCTTGAGCAGGAGGTCGCCAGGGAAGATGTTGGTGGCCGCCAGATCTCGGAGCGACTGTCCATAGTCGAGCACGGCCGCCAGCTTCGCCTCCTCGTCCACCTCGTCGAGATACAGGTCGAGCGGTGTCAGGCGACGCTCGGTGTAGAGGTGCGTGACCACCACGCTGGTGTCGGTGACCTTCACGGTGGACGCGGCCCGGCTCGTCAGCTCGTCGAGCAGCCCATCTGAGAAGTGCCGCCGCTCGAACTCGAGATGTTCGAACTCCTGCGCATCCACCAGTCTTCCCGCGCGATCGTGACGAAACACGAGCTGGTATCGTGCCATCACGTCTTCACGGGTCGACGTCTTGGGATAGTCGAACCGATCCTTGATCACCTTGAACACGACGTCGTACGACGGCATCGTGAACACGATCATCACCATGCCGCGCGCCCCTGGCGCGATCTCGAACTGCTCGTCGGTCGAGGCCAGGTGGCGCAGCAGGTCACGATAGAACTCGGTTTTCGCGTGCTTGTTGTGACCGATCGCCACGTAGAGTTCTGCCGGCGGCTTCCGCGGCATGATCGTCCGCAGAAACGACACGAGCGCCGCGGGACAGGGCGCATCGACGAAGAAGTACGACCGCGTGAAGCTGAAGACGACGCTGACCTCGTCTTCGGTGAGCAGCACGGCCTCGACGCGCACGCGACCCGAGTCGTTGGCCAGCGCGAGGACGATGGGGCGCTGGCCTGCGTCCGTGTGGATGCGACCCACCAGGTAGGCGCCCTTGTTGCGGAAGAAGTGCGATCGCACCATCTCGACGGCGGCGACCTCCATCGAGCCCAGTTGCCGGCCGATCTCATGCGCCACCAGGCGGCTGTCCCGCTCGCGATCCTCGTAGCCGATCCCGAGTTCGTAGCGCCGGAGAATCCGGCGGACCACATCGGTGATGTCGCCGGTGCACGGGAAGGTCTCGGTGATGTCGGCGAGCGACGAGGGCGCGGGTGGGCGCGCGGCGGTGGCGATGAACTCGACGTCGGGATCCACCCCCACCGTCGTGAAGATGCGCCGCGTGATCGAGTTGAAGAACGACTCGGCCAGCTTGAGGTCGCGCCGCTGCAGCACACGATCGTGATAGGCCGCCCGGATGGCGCTCCACGTCGCCTTGTCGCGAACGCTGTCGCCGAGCAGGCTCTTCACGCCGTCGACGGCGCTCCTCACCTCGTCGACGTAAAGGTCGAGCCGCTCAGCCGAGTCGCGCAACGCACCGAGCCAGTCGCGCGTCTCGAAGCGCATGCGCGCCTTCAGCGTGTAGTTGTGGAAGCCGCCGATGTAGCCGAGGAACGCCGTCTCGATGATGGCGGCGGCCTGGTCGGAGGTGGAGACCGCGGTGTCGCTGGGCATGGGTACTCACGCACGAGGGGGCCGACTCCGCTCATGCTAGCCCGCATCGTTCACCCGTGCCAACGGGGCTGCCGCGCGTGCTCGAAACGCGGCGCGGGTGTACCATCGCGGCATGATCGGTCGGCAGGGTTCGCCGCGAGTCATCGGCTCGCGCCGAGGGGGCAGCAGGTCATGGTCGATGACCGCTCAGACGGCTTCGATGGGTAGGCTGGGCTGAGCAGGAGGCATTCGATGGTCTGTCGCAAATGTGCGAAGGAGTTCCCGTCCGAGTACTACTTCAAGGCTGGCGGCCTCTGTGCGCAGTGCTACGAGGAGATGACACCCGATGAGCGGCAGCGCTTCGCGCGGGCGAGCGGGCTGCAGCGCATGACCACGACGGCCTTCGAGCTTCCGGGCCACACGGTCGTCGAGTGCTTCGGCGTGGTGCGCGGCATCGTCGTGCGGTCGCGATCGCTGTTCGGCACCATCGGCGGTGCGCTGCAGACGGTCGTGGGTGGCAACATCACGCTCTTCAGCGAGCTGTGCGAGCGGACGCGGAGCGACGCGTCCGAGATGATGCTGCAGCACGCGGCCGAGATGGGCGCCAACGCCGTGGTCGGTGTGCGCTACGACGCCACCGAGATCATGGATGGCGTCTCCGAGGTCCTCTGCTACGGCACCGCCGTCGTGGTGCGGCCGAAGGCGTGAGGGGAAGGGGCCGGCCCGGCTGCTCGTGTAGCATGGCGGGATGGTGACCAACGTCTCGACCGAGGTCCGCACGCGCGGGCAGGGAGACACCAAGGACCTCACGCGGGAGGTGGCCCAGGCCGTGACCCGGTCGGGGGCGGTGGCGGGAGTGGCCACCGTGTTCGTCGTCGGTTCCACCGCTGGCGTGACGACCATCGAGTTCGAGCCTGGTGCCGTGGCCGACCTCGATCGCGCGTTCGAGCGGATCGCGCCGCGTGACGCCGAGTACGCGCATCACCTGCGCTGGGGTGACGACAACGGCTCGAGCCACGTGAGAGCCGCGATGCTGGGGCCGTCGCTGACCGTGCCGTTCGCCGACGGCCGGCTCCTGCTCGGCACGTGGCAGCAGGTGGTCCTCGTCGAGTTCGACACGGGCCCGCGCACGCGTCAGGTCGTGATCCAGGTGATGGGCGAGTAGGCGTGGGCTGCTACAATCGACGCTCAGATTGCTGCGGCCAGCGATCTCGGGCCCAGCAGAGCGCGGTTGGTTCTTGGTTCTTCGTTCTGGGTTCTTGGTCCGTCCGAGGTGCCTGGTGCCTGGTTCGTCCTTGGTTCTGGCGAACCGCGGGGCATGGTGGCGACCAGGCACCAAGAACCCGACGCTCTCTAGGGTTGGCCGTTCAGTGTGTGATGCCGGGGTGGCGGAACTGGCAGACGCGCGGGACTTAAAATCCTGTGGCCTGAAAGGGCCGTGTGGGTTCGAACCCCGCCCCCGGCACGCCCCCCTCGCGTTCCCGCAGGCCGTTCGGGACTCGAGGCTCGGAGTGTCCCCGGCGGACCCTGAACCCAAGTCATGTCACAGTGACGCAGGCCTGAAGGCCTGCGCTACCGCAGATCGACCTACCAACTCGTATGCCGGTAGCTGCCTGGCCGGTGAATGACCGCCGTTCGCCCGTGGCGCCGTGAGCCCCTGCCCGCTGGCCGGCAGCCGGTGAGCGGTAGGCCGCCGGTGGCCGTCGCGGGGTTGTAGGGCAGACCTTCAGGTCTGCCGGTCACGGCGGGGCTGAAGCCCCGCCCTGCCGAACCGGTCGCCGGTAGCCAGTAGGCTGTGGCCGGGGTAGGCTGCAGGCAGTAGCCGTTGTCCATTCGGGCATGTCGCTACAGACGCTCGCCGCACGCTTTCCGCCTTCGCCGCCCTGCGGCTGTGGGGTCTGTCTGGCCTATTGTCGAAGGCCCGGGTGGTGGACCGTGAGCGAGGCGGCTGCCGCGCTGGACGCCGGTCTCGGCTCACGCATGATGCTCGAGATGTCGCCAGACCGATCGTTTGGCGTGCTCGCGCCGGCCTTTGCCGGCAACGAGGTCGACTTCGCCCTCGACCGCTACGAGGATCGCGGCTGCACCTTCCTGCGCGAGAACCGCTGCGAGCTGCACGGCACCGGCCTGCAGCCCCTCGAGTGCCGGTTCTGCCACCACGACCGCCCCGGCCAGGGGCCGGCGTGTCACGACGCCGTGGGCGCCGACTGGGATTCTGACGCCGGCCGTGCGCTCGTCACGCGCTGGGCCAGGCTCACGGGCTTCTGGGAGCGCCTCGGCCTCCCGCCGCGCGGCCACCCCTGAGCCTCCAAGCCGTGCGCCTTTGGCCGTTGGCCGATAGCCGATTGGCGAGGGCCGTACGCCGTGAGTCGCCGCTGGCCCGTGGCCGGTCGACTGTGGCCAGTCGCCGGTGGCGGAAAGAAAAAGGCGCGAGACGATGTCTCGCGCCTTTCATCATTGCTGCAACGCGCCAGGGGTGGGGCTACATGCCCTTCTTCTGGATCCGCACCTCGCGCGCGTGCATCATCGTGCCCATCTGCTCGTAGCTGACGGTGACCTCGTCGTTCAGGCCGAGCGTCTTGTCGAGCGTCATCTCCTTGCCGGCCGCCTCAGCCTGCCGCGTGGCCGTGCTCAGGCCGCGGCCCACGAACCGGGTCTTGGCGTCCACCATGAAGGTGTAGTCCTTGCCGTCGGCCTTCACGGTGAACTCCTTGCCGCCCACCTTGCTGATCAGCCCTCGCACGCTCGAGCCTTGGCTCATCTCGCCCATGGGCTCTTCCTTCGACGCCGCGCCCGCCCCGACCGCCATGCCGCCACGGATCTCGGTGGCCACCATCGTGGTGCCCACTTCGTTGTAGTGGACCTCGACGCCGTCACCCACCTTGAGGAGCTCTGCGAGCGTTGGGCCCTTCCTCCCGGCGGCCTGCGCCTCACGCGTGGCGGTCGAGCCGCCCTTCTCGATGACGTCGGTCTTGCTGTCCACCTTGAACGTCATGGCCTTGCCCACGACGTCCAGCGTCACGCTGTCCCCGCCCACCGCGGTGACCTTGCCACGGACCCACTTGGTTTCCGCCGCGGCCTGTGTCGCCACGAGACCGAGTAGCAGCGTGCACGCCGCTGCGACCAACACACGCTTCATATGTTCTCTCCTCCGGGAAAGGGTTGCCACCTGACCACGAGTGCCGCCAACGGGCCAGAGGCGCACAGATGGTCGCTGCACGCACCGTATCTTACTTGATACGCCGTGCCATGTGCGATGTCAAACCCACGAGGCAGCGCAGCCCGCCCCGTCGGCCACAGAGGGGCCTCCGGTCCCCTCGACGGTTCAAGGGAACAAGACGAGCGGGACCGGCCGAGAG
>JAFNAJ010000140.1 GCA_017860085.1 Acidobacteriota bacterium
GAAGCCACGGCGATCCAGTCGGGCGACGTCACCATGCTCGGACGCCGAGTGGCGCTGTAGGGCCTCGGGCCGCGCCGCACGTCAGATGAACGTCTTCACCGCTCGCCAGAGCGCTGCCGGGTCCTGCTTGAGGCCGCGCGCAATCCAGATGGCCTTGTGGTCTTCGAAGGGCATGCAGAGGGCGCACTCGAAGGTTGTCCCGAGGTCGACCGACTCGAAGATCGTCTCGAGGGTTTCGCGATTGTCCCCAATCACGATCCAGACGTGGCCGCCACAGGCGCCCGGCCCCCAGAGCCAGTATGAGTTGTGTCCCGAGACGGCTCGCGGCAAGCCGAGCTCGCGACCGAAATAGTCGATCGCGCCGGCCTGCCCGTAGTTCTGTCCGAACACGCAGACACGGTCGCGGTCATCGACCGGGAGCGTGTCGCGAACACGCGCGACGGTCACGGCCAGCTCCCGCCATCCGTGCTGGTCGGCGAAGTGCTGGGGAAGCCGACCGAGGGCGTGTCGCTCTCCTGACGCCGGCATCATGCCCGTAGCCTGCAGGTAGGCCGCCAAGGACTCCACGGGGAGGATTGCCTTCGTCAGTGGCAGGGCGGGCAGGCAGCCCGCCAGGACGAGCGCGAATACCGCCGCCCGGGCCCATCGTCGCGTGGCCCAGCGCTCACACGCCACTCCTCCTGCCGCGTACAGCAGGGGGAATGCGGGTGCCAGGTAGTAGGGCTTCGCCCCGGTGGTCAGCATCATGGCCGCAATGGCCAGCCAGGCCCATCCCAAGGGACGCCACGCCTTCGCGTCGCGCACGACGAGCAGGAAGGCCAGCGCACCCAGCCACACCGGAAGCGCCCCCGGGTTGGCATTGAGCAGTTGCTCAGAAACGAATCCGCCCGGGTCGAGGCCGGTCATCTTGTAGCGCCGCGCGTTCGCCATGAACTCGAGCGTCGGCCAGCCGTTCGCAGTCTGCCAGACCACGTGCGGAAGGAAGAGGAGCACCGCGAACGCGCCACCGAACCAGGGCCAGCGCGACCGCAACAGCGCACCTCGGCCGCCGGCGATGAGACCCGCGATCACGCCGGCGCCGAGAAAGAGCACACTGATCTTGTTCTGCAGCCCAAGACCGGCCAGTCCGCCGAACGCCAGCCACAGTCGTGGGTCTCCACCCGCGAGCACTGCTACGAGGATGCGGAAGCACGCGGCCCAGAACACGAGGTCGAGCGCGTTCATCGAGTAGAAACCCGCGAGCGCAATGCCCACCGGGAACAGTGCGGCAGACAGGGCCGCGAGGCGCTGGCCGAAGGGCCCGGCGCCCAGTGCGCGCGCCATCGAGGCCGTGAGAAGCACCATGCCGACCCCAGCCATCGCGGCGGGCAACCGAATGGCAGTGACTGCGTCGCCGAGGATGCCCCGAACGACCTTCAGGAGGAGAATCGACAGCGGAGGGTGGTCGACGTAGCCCCAATCAAGATGATCGGCGCACGCGAGGTAGTACAGCTCGTCGCGGAAGATCCCGTACCCCGACAGGGTCGCGCAGTGGTAGGCGAGCAGGGCGAGCGGAATCGCGATCCACGCGATCCGGTCACGGCGCACGGTGGTGGAGCCCACGGCTGCCTCCCTGTGTAGCACGGGGGATGCAGCCGGGCAAGGACGGGCGCCTGCGCGACGCGCTGCGGCATGATCCCCGGCCCCCTTCTGGCGTAGGCTGTTGGCCTTCCTGAGAAAGAGGGAGCGGTCGCGTGCCCACGGAGACACGATTCGGCGATCTCGAAGGCGGCATGTGGATCGACGAAGCCCTTGCGGCGTTCGTCGATGGGTGCAACGTGCCCTACCAGACGCTCTGGATTACCGACAGCTGGTCGCGACCCTTGTTCGACCGCCTGCGCGCCAGGCTTCGTGGGCCGATCAGCGACGAGCTGGCCGAGGCGCTCCGCCAGGTCGTGTGCAAGCAGCAGAAGCTCGAAGACCTGGTCGAGTGGGTCGAGCTGCCGGATCCCAAGCGGCCGTTCGGCGAGTTCGCGAAGGCGCGCAAGGACGCCTGCGAGGTGGCCGAGGCCGACGCGATTCACCGCTTTCTGGCTGGGCAGGGCACCGACCCCGACGTTGCTCCGCCGCTGGCGCTTCCATTCGCGCATCGCTGGTCGCTGCACGCCAGTCCCCACGCCGATCTCGCTTCCACGATGTGTCCCGCGTGCGGGGTGCCGGGCGTGAAGCACGATTGGAAGGCAGCCCCGCGAAACGAATCTGGGCTGACGGGCGGGGTCATCGTGATCTGCCCCTGCTGCCAGGCCCTGCTCGACGTCATCGCGCACGAGCCGTAACGTCGCGACCACGCGCCGCGCCTCCAATCCTGGCGTCCGGCTTGCCCTGTGCGGCCCCATTCGTCAGACTGGGTCAGTCGCGCCAGACGCCGCCATGAGACATTCACGGATCTGGCTGGTCATCGGCCTGCTGGGCCTGCCCGGATCGGGCGGGACGGCTGACGCGCCGGCGCGCCATCCTCCCCACGCGCTCACGGTCGTCTCGCTCAACCTGGCGATGCGGGAGGACGTGGACCGCATCGTGTCAGAGCTCACGGCAGTCGGCACGACCGACGTGGCCGACCTGATTCTGCTGCAGGAAGTCGTGCAACGGGAGCGCAGTCCAAGCGTGGCGCGCCAGTTGGGCGAACGGCTTGGGCTCGACTCGATGTATCGCGAGGCGTTCCTGCTCGACAATCGGCGGTCGGTGGGCCTGGCCATCCTGAGCCGCTACCGGTGGCACGACGTGCGCGTGCTCGGGCTCAGACGGTTCGATCTCGTCTTTCGGAACCGGGACCGCATCGCGCTCGTCGCTACCGTCGATACGCCCGGTGGCCGCGTCCAGGTGTACAACGTTCACCTCGACAGCCGGATCAACCTCGACCAGCGGATCGAGCAGGTGACCGGCGTGGCAGGTGACGTGGGGTCGTTCGATGGCCCGGCCATCATCGGTGGCGATTTCAACACCAACGACAACCACTGGCTGTTCCACACGATCCCGCTGCCGTTCATTGAACGACAGGCCTCGGGACTGCAGCAGTTCATGGAAGGCCGAGGTTTTCGTTCGGCGTTCAGCGGATCCAGGCCCACGCACGACGCGCTCGGCATGCAGCTCGACTGGGTCTTCACACGAGGCTTCGATACATTGGCGGCGTCGATCCATCCCGTCGACGTGTCGGACCACCACGCCCTGATGGTGTCGCTCGTGCCGACGACGACCCGGCGGGAAGAGCTCCACGGTATCATCGGGATGCCATGAACGCAGGGGTGAGCCCGCGGTCCCGCCTGCCGGACGTCGGCGTCAGCATCTTTGCGGTGATGACGCGGCTGGCCAACGAGCACGGCGCCATCAACCTGTCGCAAGGGTTTCCCGACTTCGACTGTGCGCCCGAGCTGGTGACCCTCGTGCGCGAGTGGCTGGGCCGCGGGCAGAACCAATACGCGCCGATGGCCGGAGTGCCCGCTTTGCGAGTCGGCCTGGCGCGTACGATCGCGAGCTTGTACGGCGCGCAGTACGACCCGGACTCGGAAATCACGGTGACGGCTGGCGCGACCGAAGCGCTGTTTGCGGCCATCACGGCCCTCGTACACCCGGGCGACGAGGTGGTGCTGTTCGAGCCCTGTTACGACTCGTACGTACCCGCGGTGCAGCTGGCGGGCGGTGTGCCCGTGTTCGTCACGCTGCGTTATCCCGACTACGCCATCGACTGGGACGAGGTCAGGCGTGCACTCACGGCCCGGACTCGGCTCGTCCTGGTCAACTCACCGCACAACCCGACCGGCATGGTGCTTGGCGAGGCCGACCTCCGTCAGCTCGCGGGGCTGCTCGACGGGACCGACGTGATCGTGCTGAGCGACGAGGTCTACGAGCACCTGGTCTTCGACGGCCGTCGTCACGAAAGCCTGGCGCGAGTGCCCGCCCTGGCCGCGCGAACCGCTGTCATCAGCTCGTTCGGCAAGACCTTCCACGCCACGGGCTGGAAGGTCGGGTACGTGGCGGCGCCAGCCGCGATTACCACTGAGATCCAGCGCGTGCACCAGTTCGTGACCTTTGCCGTCAACACCCCCATCCAGTACGCCTACGCGGAGTTTCTCGAGCGGGGAGTCGCCTTCGATGAGGTGACGCGTTTCTACCAGGGCAAGCGCGACCGCTTCATTGCGCTCCTCGACGGGTCGCGCCTCAGACCGCTGGGCTGCTTCGGCACCTACTTCCAGTTGCTCGACTACTCGGGCATCACGCGCGACAAGGACACCGACGTGGCCATGTGGATCCTGAAGGAACATGGTGTCGCGTCGATCCCGACTTCCGCGTTTCTCTATCGGAGCGACAGCCCACCGGTGCTGCGCTTCTGCTTCGCGAAGAAAGACGAGACGCTCGAGCGAGCCGCGGAACGCCTGCGCCAGGTGTAGCGGCTCGGGTCGCAGGGCGGTAGGGCGGACCTTCAGGTCCGCCGCATCAGTCGTTCTCGCAGGGCACGGATGTCGTCGAAGCCGGTGCGGCAGCACCCGCCGATGAGCCGGGCGCCCGCGGCCCGCCACCGGGGCGCCTCGTCTGTCAGGCGGGTCGACGGCCCCCCCGACCACCCGTGAGCAGACACGTTGTACACCTCGCCCGAGTTCGGATAAGCCACGAGGGGCAGGTCGGTCTCACCGCGCGCGTCCTCGAGCAGGCTCGCCACGTGCTGCGGCGCGGTGCAGTTGACGCCGATGGCGACGATGCCGTGCCGGCCGCTCAGGCCGCGAATCACCTCGCCGAACGGAGTGCCATCGCAGAGGTGATGGCCATCGCGACAACTGAAGGACATCCACGCCCTGACACCAGGCGCCTGTTCGACCAGGCGAGCCAGCGCCCGGCCTTCGGATTGCGACGGGATCGTCTCGCACGCCAGCAGGTCTGGCCCAGCGTCAGCGAGGATCTCGAAGCGCGGCTGGTGAAACGCGTACAGGCCCTCCTCGTCCAGGTCGTAGCGGCCGGTGTACTCGGCCCCGTTGGCGAGATAGGCGCCATAGGGCCCGATGCTCGCCGCAATCAGCGGGCGGATCCGTCCGGGCCTGTTCCGCTCGACGGCCCAGAAGTCGTCGCGAACCTGCATGGCCAGCTCGACGCTGAACTGGAGCAACTCGACGGACCGCGCCCTGGTGAGGCCGCGACCCATGAAGCCCTCGATCGAAGCCTGGTAGCTGGCCGTCGTGATGCAGTCGGCGCCCGCTTCGAGATACCGCCGATGGACCTCCCGGATGGCGTTCGGGTCGTCCAGGAGGAGCCGCGCCGACCAGAGCCGGTCGGAGAGATCGTGGCCCAGGGACTCGAGGGCCGTCGCCAGGCCGCCGTCGAGAACGATCACGTCCTGGACCGCGAAGATGCGGTCGAGAAGGCTGCTGGATGCCATGTCGCGCGCACGCATGCGTCGGTCTGGCCAGCATTCTCCCGCGAGCCGCCGGGCGACGCAATGCCCGGGCAGATGACCACGGGCCGCTGCGCTCGACTTGAGTTCCGCCCCGCGCTCGTGAAAGAGTCTGATAAGGAGGACATGCCAATGGTTCGTTCGACGAGACGTGCTGCACTGGTAACGGTTGCGTTGGTGGGGATGGCGCTCGTGGCCAGCCTGTCGCGCCCGGCCGCCCAGACCAATCTGCCAGCCGAAAAGTTCAGGGCGTTCGCCGTCAACATGAGCGGCGTCGGCCGTAGCGGCAGTGGCACGGTCGACATCGTCATCGAGCGGTGGTCGTCGGAAGCCGAGCGCGAGCAACTGATCAAGGTGTTCATGGACAAGGGGCCCGAGAAGCTGCTGGACGCGCTGCAGGATACGAAGCGGGTGGGCTACATCCGCGCCCCCCAGACGCTGGGCTGGGACCTCCGGTTCGCCCGGCAGATCGAGGGCGAGGACGGGGGCCGGCAGGTCATCATCATCACCGACCGGCCCATCAACTTCCAGGAGGCCCGTGCGAGCGCCCGTACCATGGACTACCCGTTCACGGTCATCGACATGCGTCTCGACAAGGATGGCAACGGGCAAGGCAAGGCGTCGGTGGCCACCAAGATCACGCTCAACAAGAAGACGAACACCGTCGAACTCGAGAACTACGCCACCCAGCCCGTGATGCTCACGAAGATCTCGAGGTTCAAGTAGCAGGCAAGACGCGGCGTCGCTTGACCCGCATCCCCGGGCACGGTAGACTCCGCGCACGCCTCGTTCATCTGCCGTCGCGTAGCCGACCGTCGGTCGAGTCGGAAAGCGGTGTGGTCCGCGCCGGGACGTTCCCGGTGTGGGGAGTAGGGTCGTTGGCGACCCGAACGCGGAGACGTGTGGCGCCACTGGAGGACCGTGTATGACCACCCGACTCGTGAAGTCGCTCGTCCTGCTCCTCGCCCTTGCCGCGCCGGTCGCGGCCCAGCAGCCAGCCCCTCAACCGCTGACGTTCTGGTATGACTACACCGTGAAGCCAGGCAAGGAAGCCGACTTCATGACCCTCGTCAAGACGCTGGGAGCACCGGTGCGCGACAAGCTCATGGCTGAAGGCGTCGTGCTCGCCTGGGCCATCGAGGTGCCCGTGCTCCGGCAGCCGGGCGCCCCGACGCACACCATCTGGTTCGCGGTGAACGACATGGCGGGCATCGAGAAGGTCCAGGCGGCCATGACGGCGCAGCGCGAGAAACTCGCGGCGGACGAGGCGGCGAAGAAGGTGGCGAAGGGCGCCACCACCGAAGACCGCATCCAGGCCGTGTTCGACGAGACGAAGACGCGCGACTGGCTCACGCGCGACATCGTGTTCAACGCGGCGGCGAAAGTGCCAGCTGGCGTCCAGCCCTAC
>JAFNAJ010000141.1 GCA_017860085.1 Acidobacteriota bacterium
CCGTCGACCGCCTCGGTGCGATCGGCATGGATGCGGAGCAGTCGTCGGAGCCTCATCCGCGCGCCGGTGCGCGGGTGGAAGCAGCGCTCGTCGGTGCCCAGCGCGCCCGAGTAGACCCTGAGCCAGAACAGATCCGTACTCGGTGTCGCCATCACCTTGAAGACCAGCGCGGAGAACGGTGCCGCCGGCGAGGGCAATCGCTCCACCCCGGCCCCGGTCGCAAGATCGACCCCGCGGGCCGGCGGACGGTCGGGCGGCGACGGCAGGTAGTCGCACACCGCGTCGAGAATCGGGCGGATCCCGAGGTCGCGCAGCGCAGCTCCACACAGCACGGGCACGAAGCGCCGGTGGACGGTGGCCTCCCGAATTGCCCGCTTCAGGTCTTCGGTCGAGATGTCGGCGCCCGACAGGTACCGATCGGCCAGCCAGTCCACCGATTCGGCCACGGTCTCGACGAGCCGCTCGCGCGCGGCCCTGGCGCGGTCTTCGCTGCCGGTCGGCAGGTCGCGCGCGCTCAGTTCGCGTCCCCGCGTGTCGGGATCGAACACCATCCACTTCTGGCTGAGCAGGTCGATGACGCCGTCGAGCCGGTCCTCGAGCCCGTGCGGCAGGTTGACGAACGCCGCGCGCGCGCCGAGCCGGCTCGTGATCTCGGCCAGCACCCGCTCGTGGTCGGCGCCAACACGATCGAGCTTGTTGATGAAGGCCAGCCGGGGCACCCCGTAGTGGTCGGCCTGGTGCCACACGGTCTCGCTCTGCGGCTCAACGCCCTCGACACCCGAGAAGATCACGACGGCGCCGTCGAGGACGCGCAGGCTGCGCTCCACCTCGGCTGTGAAGTCGATGTGGCCCGGCGTGTCGATCAGGTTCAGCTGATGACCGTTCCACAGGAACGTCGTGGCCGCCGCCGAGATCGTGATCCCCCGCTCACGCTCGTCCTCGCGGAAGTCCATGACGGTGTTGCCGTCGTGGACCTCGCCAATCTTGTGCGTGAGACCGGCGTAATAGAGAAACCGCTCGGTCGTCGTCGTCTTGCCGGCATCGATGTGCGCGATGATGCCGATGTTGCGCACCTGGGCGAGCGGTCTGAGCAGCATGCGGGGCCGTCCGGCGGGGACAGGCCGGACAGAGAAAGGTAGCAGCCTCGCTGCGGGCCGTCAAAGGGCTGGAGCCGGTCAGCCTCCGGTCCGGCGCAGCACGAGCAGCGACAGGTCGTCGTGTCGCCGGGCTTCGGCGACGAACCGCTGGACGTCGGCCTCGAGACGGGTCGCCAGCTCGCGGCTGCTTGTCGCAGGACCCGTCTCGAGCACGGCACGAAGGCGCTCGTCGCCGTAGAGCTCTTCGTGCACGTTCATCGCCTCGGTCACGCCGTCCGAGTAGATCACCAGCATCTCGTCGCGCTGCAGATCGGCAACCTGTTCGGTGAAGGTGGCGCCGTCGAAGATGCCGAGGGCCATGCCTCCGCCTGGCAGTTCCACGATTCGTCCTCCGCGAACGAGCAGGGGTGGCATGTGCCCGGCGTTGATCAGCCTCACACGGCCGCTGTCGGCCTGCAGTTCAACGTGCACGAGGGTCGCGAACCTGTTCGGCAGACCGTCGCGGCACAGGATGCGGTTGACCCGCGACGCCAGGTCGCCGAGGTCGGGCTGCTCCCAGACCAGCGCGCGCAACGTGGCTTGCAGCTTCGCCATCAGCAGCGCCGCGCCCAGGCCCTTGCCGGCCACGTCGGCCAGCGTCAGGCCGTAGCGCTCGTCACCGAGGCGCATCACGTCGACGAGGTCGCCCCCGACGTCGTTGGCAGGAACGCTGGTCAGCCAGACGTCCCACCCCGGGATGGCCGGGTCGGGATCGGGCAGCAGCGCCCGCTGGACCGCCCGGCCCTCCTCGAGCTCGTCGCGCGCGAGCAGCTTGTCCTTCAGCTCGAGCAGCAGCACCATGAGGATCAGGAATACGCCCACGAACGACAGGTCGACGCGGGCGCTGCCTGGCCCCACGGTGCCCTGGACCGACACCCAGAGCAGGACGAAGCTCAGCAGGAGCAGCACCCGCCGGCCGGGCGCCAGGCGCAGGAAGAGGCTCTTCAGCAGCCACCACGATCGCCAGAGCCACCGTCTGACGGCCCCGACGCCCGCAAGGAACCGTTGCTGGCCTTCGTCCAGATAGAAGCGATCGAGGTCCGCGAAGGTCTGGCGAACGGTCTCCTTGACGCCGGTCTTGCTGACCTCGGTGTGGACGCTCCGGATGTCGCTCCGGATGGTCTCGAAGACGCCCGGCTTCTCGCTCGACGCGGACGCCCGCTGGCCGTTGGGCATGGCTCAGATCGGGCGCACGGAGACCGCGGCCCGTTCTCCTACCCCCTCAGGACGACGCCACGCCCCGTCCGGTTCACGGCGACCGGGCGTCATCACCGTTGTCAGCGGCGTCCCAGGTACTCCAGGAGCCCCAGGGTGAACCAGGGCACATAGGTGACGAGCAGCACGCCGACGCCGCGAATGGCCAGCATCGGCAGGGACGCCACCGCGATCTCCATGAGCGGTCGCTTGAACCGGTAGGAGGCCAGAAACAGGTTGAGGCCCACCGGCGGCGTCAGGTAGCCGAGCTCCAGGTTGGCGATGAAGATGATCCCCAGGTGCACGGGGTCGACGCCGAAGAGGTGCCCCAACGGCAGGATCAGCGGCACGACGACGAACGTGGCCGAGAAGATGTCCATGAGACAGCCGACCACCAGGAGGAACAGGTTGAGGCCCAGGAGGAACACGGCGCGCGAGTCGACCCGGGCCTGGGTCCATTCGATCAGCCGCGCCGGCACCTGCGCGTCCACCAGGTAGTTGGTGAAGCCAACGGCCACCCCGAGAATGATCAACACGCCGCCAATCGTCACGACGCAGTCGGTGAACACCCGGCGGAAATCGCGGCGGATCGAGATGTCGCGATTGATGAAGGTCTGCGTGACGAACGCGAAGAGCGCCGCCAGGGCCGCCGACTCGACGAGCGTGGCGTAGCCGCCAAACAGCGACACCAGCACCACCAGCGGCAGCAGCAACTCCCACTTGCCACTCCACAACGATGCCAGTGCCTCCCGCAGGGCGAATCCCGGGGTCGGTCGCCGCAGGTGCATGCCCTCGTAGACGCCCCACACCACGACCAGGCCGATGACCAGCAGGCCCGGCAGGATGCCCCCAATGAACAGGTCTTCGATGGGCAGTTCCGCGACAATGCCGAAGAGGATCAGCGGGAGCGCCGGGGGGAGCAGCAGGCCGAGCGAACCCGCCCCCGTCAGCAGACCCAGCGAGAAACGTTCCTTGTAACCGTCCTTGAGCAATGCCGGCAGCAGGAGTCCCCCGAGCGCGAGAATGGTCACGCCCGATCCACCCGTGAACACGGTGAAGAACGCCGACAGCAACGTGCAGACGATGGCGGTCCCGCCCGGCAGCCATCCGAACCACGCGCGGAACATGCGGAGGAGTCGCTCGGACGCGCGGCCCTCAGCCAGCAGGAACCCCGCGAGCGTGAAGAGCGGGATGGCGGGCAACGTGGGATCGGTGCCAAGGCCGTAGGTCTCGATCAGGACGGCCGCCGGCGGGATCTGCTCCGCGAGGAACAGCAGTGCCGCGGCGCCGCCGAGCACCGTGAAGATCGGCGCCCCGAGCATGGCCGCGATCAGGACCGCGCCGAGGAGGGGCCACGTGAGCGGCGTCACCAGGCCGGCTGGCGCGTACGCCCACCACGCGCCCATGGCGGCACCCGCGAGCGCGAAGAGGCGGCCCCACCACCGAGGCGACGCCTGCCACGCCAGCCGCACCGCGATCAGGCCAAACGCGAGCGGCAGGACGAGCTGCGCCATCCAGGCCCGCAGGCCGAGGGCGATCTCGGTGCCGGCCGCATACTCCCCATGCACGAGCTGCACGGCACCGACGCACAGCAGCGCGCTGACGGCGGCTGCCACCGTGTCGGTGAGCAGGCTCGCCACCGACTTTGCCGGACCTTCGGGGATCAGGGCGCCCGTGGCCAGCGCCAGGAGCCGGCGTTGGCGAGCTGCGAGCGACGCGCCGAGGAACGCGACCCACAGCGTGAGGTGCTGAACGAACGGGATCGACCCGGGAATGCCCGTGGTGCCGAGCCGTCGCAGCAACACCTCGGCCATGGGCAGCAGGAACATCGCGGCCAGGGCAATGCCAGCCGCGAGTTCCTCCGTCCGGTGGAGGCCAGCGACGATCCGTGAGCGGGGCTCGGCGCGCGCGGGCGTGACGAACAAGTCCGGCGTGTTGCGTTCGGTTGACGCCGGCGTCATCTGGCCACGTTCCGTCTGGTCATCTGCTGGACCCCTTGCGGGCCCGGAAGGCATCGCGCACCCTGACGGCCTCGTCGAACACGTCCGGGGGCACCCACTCGCCCCGCATCGAGTCCGCGTACGCCTTGGCAACCGACGCGAACGCGGTTTCGTCCTTGGTCCCCTTGACTCGAATCACCTTGAGGCCGCGCTTCTCCATCTCGTCGACGGCCTTGCGCTCGTCGGCCGGAATCTGGCGCTGCATCTGCTGCTCGGCCGCACGCGCCGCCTCGAGCACGGCAGGCTTGGCGGCATCGGGTATGCGGTCCCACGCACGCTTCGTCAGCACCTGCCCTCCGAGCAGTGGCGCGATCGCCACGTCCAGCATGTAGGGTGTCAAGGTGTCGTAACGCATGAAGAGCGCCGCCAGGGGGGGCACCGGCAGCGCATCGATCTGCCCCGTCTGGAGGCTCGTCATGAGGTCGGTCGTCGCCCGTGGCACGGGGTTGAACCCGCGCTCGCGATACCACTGCACCATCTTCTCGTCGCCGGCCGATGTGAAGAGCTTGGCGCGCTTCAGGTCGTCCAGCGTCTTGATGGGCTGTCGGCTGAACACCTGCGCCCAGCCGGCGTGCCCCCAGCTGAGGAGCACGAACCCTCGCTCCTCGAGGCGCTTCGACAGCACGGGCGTCAGGGCAGCCATGACGTGAAACAGTTCGGCGTCCGACTGGTAAAAGAGCGGGATCCCGAAGACGTTCGTGGCCTCGTCGATCTGCCACAGCCCAATCGCCGACAGCGCCGCCCCCTGCAGCTGATTGATCCGCATCTTGCGGAGCACGTCCTCGTCGCTGCCCTGGGTCTGGCCGGCAAAGAGCGTCATCGACACCTGGCCGTTGGTCGTCTTCTTCCAGGTGCTCCCCATCTGCATCAGCGCGTTGTACCAAACGGAGTTCTGAGGTGCGAGGGTGGCCATCTTGAGCACCACGGCCTGGTTGGCATCCGTGCCCACCAGCCCCATCCCCAGGAGCACCGCGACCACCGCGATGCGACGAGACACATTCATGGCAGACTCCCCATTTGCACCGGCGCGAACGGCACCCGGACCCAGACCTCAGCGCGAGGCACCAGCGCGACCACCGCTCTGTCACCTGCTGTGAGCCGAGCCTCCGCCGGCGGCTCGCCGGCCAGGATCAAGTCGTCGACGCGCGACAGCAGGAACCGGGCGCGCCGCTGCGCCAGCACGTTGGCCAAGCGCCATCCCGGATGGAGATCGACGTCGATGGCGAGCGCGAGGTTCAACAGGCGCTCGAATTCGGCTCGGTCCTGCGCGGGCAGCGCGACCGCTGTGGCCAGGGTCACGTAGGGCCCTGCCGACTGGCCCTTCGAGAGCTCGATGGCGCGATCGAAGTGCTGGCGCGCGCGTGCGGCCGACCCACCCAGTTCCTCGGGCAGCGCCGCGATCGAGATCATCGCCGCGTGAATCGCCCCCTGTTCGTACACCTCGTCCAGCTCCAGCGCCCGCGACAAGAGCGCCCGGGGAGCTGGCAGGTCCGCGATGAACTCCGGCTTGTCGAGGCCCAGGGTGATCGCGGACCCCCAGGCAGCGCCGGTCCAATACAAAGCCGGCACATCCTCGCGGGTCGCCGCCGCCAAGGCCGTGCCTGGCGCCCGCTTCAGCGCGCTCTCCACGCCCGGCAGGCGCAGGTCGAGGCGGCGCAGGCAGTAGCGGGTCGCGCGCTCGTACATCTTCCGCGCGCGTTCGCGCAAGACCATCGACCGCTCGTAGTCGTCCGGTTCGGCAATCTCGGCGTCGGCCTGGATGAACGCGTAGGCGTACTGCGTGAAGCCGCTGCACGCGCTCAGCAGGAGACCCGGGTGGTCGGGCACCTCGGCGAGCAACGACTCGATCGTCTTCAGCGAGAAGGGCACCGCGTCACGAATCAGCTCGGGGTCATCATCGGACGCGAAGACGTCGCCGCTCGCAGACAGCGTGTCGGCGAGGCTGTTGATCGCCACCCTCTTGATCGAGCAGCCAGTGCCTGCCAGCGCCAGCACCAGCACCGACCACACGACGAGCCAACGCTCGTGGAACATGACTGGCAAGCCTATACCCTCAGCGGGTCTTCGCCTAGCACCTCGTCGAGCAGAGCAACGAGGCGGTCGGCGTCGTGATGGGCAAACACCAGCGGCGGACGAATCTTGATGACGTTGTGGTAGGGGCCATCGGTCCCGGTGAGAATGCCCCGGTCGCGCAAGCGGTTGACCACGTAGCCCGCCTCGTCGCCGGCCGGCTCGAGCGTGGTGCGGTCGCGTACCAGCTCGACGCCAATGAACAGGCCCTGGCCACGCACATCGCCCACGATGGGGTGGCGGTCGAGCAGCCTTCGCAGCCCGGCGAGCAGGTGCTGGCCGACCCGGAGCGCGTTGTCCTGCAGGTGCTCGCGCTCGAGCACGTCGAGCACCGCCAGCCCCACTTCACAGGCCACGGGGTTGCCACCAAACGTGCTGAAGAACTCCATCCCGTTGTCGAACGAACGCGC
>JAFNAJ010000142.1 GCA_017860085.1 Acidobacteriota bacterium
CGGCCGGTCCGCGCCGGTTGGCAGGACGGTGAGGGCGGCCAAGGCCGCAGCAAACAGGGTCGGAATCCGGGTCATCGTTCCCTCCGTTCTGTATGGAGAACGGAGGCGCCCCGGTTTCTTGCAGGCAGAGGGCCTACTGCGGCCACATCAGGCGATACATCAGCAGCGCCGCGCGCTTCGTGAGGATGGGCAGGGTGTCGAGATCGGCGTACTCGCCCGGCGCGTGCTCCTGCTTCCCAAGGGCACCCAGGCCGTCGAGGCCCGACACCAGTGTGGCGACGAACGAGATGTCGCCGGCGCCGCGCTTCGACGGGTCGTGTGCCACGAGCGGCCCGTCGCCGAGATCGCGCGAGACCTGGTCTATGACGGCAAGCAGCGCGCGATTGCCGTCGGTGGGTTCCATCGAGGGCATGCCGTCGATGAAGCTGATCGATGCCGACGCCTGGGGCAGATTGCCAGCGACGATTGCGCGCATCTTCTCGCGGGCCCGGTTGAGCTGGTCGCGGGAGAGGAAGCGCATGTCGCCCTCGACCACGACTCTGGGCGGCACGACGTTGGTCTTGCCCCGCGCGGTGCCGCCGAATGTCGCAGGATCGTAGGTGACGTCGGTGCCGCCCACGATCACGCTGGGGTTGAACGTCAGGTACGGCTCGCGCAGCTGCTCGTAGAAGGCGTTCAGGATGCGCGCCGCTTCGAAGATTGCGCCGGCGCCACGCTCGTCGCCGAAGATCGTCGACGAATGGCCCTGCGAGCCGGTTACCTCGAGGTGCCATGAGCTGAAGCCCCGCCGGCCGACGACCGCGGTGCCTGGTTCGTAGCCTTCGAACGCGAGCGCGATGTCGCTACGCTTCGCGGCCTCGACGAGGGCGGCCCTGCTGACGTCGTAGGGTTTGCCCGTGTCCTCCTCGTCTCCCGTGAAGATGACGATGACCTGGCGGTTGTCGAGGGCGCCTTCGGCGTGGAGCGCACGAAGCGCCTCGATGAGAATCGCGTTACCGCCCTTCATGTCGGACGCACCGCTGCCATGGCCGCGGTTGCCCTCGCGCCGGAACGGCTCGCCCTGGAGCACCGTGTCGAGATGGCCGATGAGCAGCAGGCGCTTGCCCCCGGTGCCGCGACGCTCGGCAACGAGGTGCCCGGCCCGGCCCACCTCGGCGCGCTGATCGATCCAACGCGTCTCGAAGCCCAGCGCCTGGAGTTCGGCGGCGTAGAGCTCACCGATCCGGCGCACGCCGTCGTGGTTTTCGGTGGCGCTCGCGATGTTCACCGACCGAGCCAGCAGTTCGATGGCCGCCTCGCGCCGCGCGTCGACGTGTCGCACGATGGCCTGCTCGGCTGATGAGAGGCCGTCGGCGAAGACCGGGGTCGCGAGCGCGAGGGCGACCGCACAGAAAACGGGGACACTCATCTTTTCGAGATTCTCAAAAAGGTGACACCTGCGGAAAGTCATCGCGTTCATGGTCTCGTGTCCACGAGCAACTCCAGGTGGGTCGCGTGCACGGCGCTATGGTGCACGCGGTGCCGCTGCGCCGTGTATGCAGACGCCGGGGCTGTCATGATCGACGGCACGAACGTCTGCGGGTTCCGGTCGTACAGCGGGAACCACGTGCTCTGCACCTGAACCATCAGGCGATGACCCGGCCGGAACGTGTGGTTCACAATGGGCAACGGCATCGAGTAGGCCAGCACCTCATTGGGCGTGAGCGGGCGCGGCTCGTCGAGGCTTTCACGGTAGCGACCGCGGAAGATGTCGGCGCTCACCATCAACTCGTAGCCAGACATCTCGTACGGCGGCACATCCTCGTCTGGAAACACGTCGATGAGCTTCACCACCCAGTCGGCATCTGTACCGGTGGTCTCTGCGAACAGCTTCGCCGTCACAGGACCGCGGATGGTGATGGGCTCGGCGAGCGGCTCGCTGACCCAGGTCGCCACGTCGGGACGGCCGTCGACGAAGCGTTGATCTTCCACCAGCCAGCGCCGCCACGCCGCGATGGAGGCCGGAATCTCGTAGTTGAATCCCCAGTGCGGCCTCGGAGCGTTCGGCACCGGCTTGGCGGGGTCGGAGCGGTACTCGGTCGAGGCCGCCGCGTCGGATGGCGGCGCAAAGGCCAGACGTCCCCCCGGCTGCAGATACAGGCGGCGCGTCTCGCTCGTCGGCGGCCACCGATCAAAGCGTCGCCAGCGATTGGCGCCCGTCTCGAACGCGGTGACCGGTGCGGGCGCCGGCACCTCCTCGCCCTTGAGGAACCGTCTCAAGAACGGTGCGAGGACATCCTCGCGAAAGCGCTTCGCCGTGTCCTCGTCGAACGTCACCGCACCGAGGCGGTCGCCATCGGCGAAGTGCTGCCCGTGGTACCAGGGACCCACGGCAAAGAAGTTCAGGTCGTTCCCGCGGTCGTGCTTCTCGAGGGCCGCGTAGGCGGCTGGCGACCCGTAGATGTCCTCCTGGTCCCAGAGGCCGTGGACGTGCAAGGTGGGTACGAGGCGGCTCGGCGCGTCGAACCACCGGTCGGCGGCACAGTCGCGCCAGTAGGGGCCGTAGCTCGGCGATGCCATGAGGCGCGTCCACATCTCGTGACGCGCATCCAGGCGCGTGCCAAGCTCGGCGGCCGGTCCCTGCGCCAGGAACCAGCTGTAGATGTCGCGAATCTCGTACGGATACTGCGAGACGATTCCTTTCCGAGTCTCCATCATGTAGATGAAGTCGAAGGCGTAGACGGGCCGGAAGGCACCCCAGTGGAACCAGTCGTCGGCCTTCCACACGTCGACGACCGGGTTGAAAGGAACCGCCGCCGCCAACGCCGGGTGCGGGTCGCGCAGCGCCGCGAGCGTCAGCCATCCCGGGTACGACGTGCCCCACACGCCCACCTTCCCGCTGTTCCCCGGCACGTTCTTCACGAGCCAGTCGATCGTGTCCCAGGCGTCGGTGGTCTCGTCGGTCTGGCTCGTGTTGAAGGTCCCACGCGGAACGCGGTACATCGCGTAGTCTCCCTCGGAGCGGAAGCGTCCGCGGAGATCCTGGACGACGAAGACGTAGCCACCGCCGAGATACTGTGCGCCGCGGGTCACCGACAGCCGGGTCGAGCTCGTGGACACTGCGCGACTCGCGTCGTAGGGCGTGCGCTCGAGCAGGACGGGCAAGGGCCCCGCGGCCTGCTTCGGGGTGAGGATCAGCGTGAAGAGCTTCACCCCGTCGCGCATCGGCACCATGGCCTCGCGCACGGTGAATTCGTCCCGCGGGTATGCCTCGCGAAGCGACTGCGACGGCATCTCAACCGGCTGGACGGCAACCAGGGCAACGACGGCAGCAAACGCGACGCGTCGCAACGGGCTCATCATTGGCGCACCACCCCTTTTGCACCACCCAGCTTCCGCTGGATCACCTCGTCGAAGTTCAGCACCACCTGCAACTCACGTCCGATCGTGCTCCGGGCAGACTGCGCGCCGGATTATAGCGTTCTTCTTCCTGATACCCTGTGCAACGATGGCGAAGACAAGAACGCCCCCTATCGCGGTCGTTGCGGGGGCCACCGGACTCGTGGGGCGCGCCTGTCTCGACCACCTGTGCGCGTCGAACCGCTATCGGAAGATCGTCGCACTGGCAAGGCGGCCCATCGACCGATGCGCGACAACGCTCGAGGTGCGGCTGGTGGACTTCAGCCGCCTGGATGAGATCGATCCGGGCCCGGTCGACGTCGCGTTCTGCGCGCTTGGCACGACCATCGCCACGGCCGGCTCCCGAGAGGCATTCCGCCGCGTGGACCACGACTGCACGCTCGCGTTCGCGCGCTTCGCGCGCCGCGGCGGGGCCCGACGGTTCGTGCTGGTGTCATCGGTTGGTGCCGACGCCTCCTCGTCGAACTTCTACCTGCGCGTCAAGGGTGAAGTCGAGGATGCGCTTCGTGGCATGCCCTTCGAGGTGGTGGCCATTCTCCGGCCGGGCCTTCTGCTCGGCGACCGCACAGAATCGCGACCAGGCGAAGCCGTGGCGCGGGCGGTGGCCCCCCTCTTCAACCCGCTGCTCGTCGGACCGCTAGCGAAGTACCGTTCTGTGAGCGCCGACCGCGTGGCCGCGGCGATGGTGGCTGCAGCCGAGTCGGATCGCAGAGGGACTTACATGCTCGATGTTCCAGAGATCGAGCGACTGGCCGCGCATCACTGACTTGTGATCGCCCGGGACGGTCCTTCGACGTCAAGCGCGTAGCGCTGACCCTGTCGGCCAGCCATCACCAAGAGAATGGTGGCTGTCCCCCTTCATGGCACGCGGGTCCAGGTCTGGCCGGCGTCGGTGGTTTCGAAGCGGCGGTCGTCAGCCGCGGTGACGATCGCGCTGCGCACGTCGCGCGCGTCGATGCGGACGAGATCGATCTTCTCAGGGAACGGGGCGCGCTGCCAGCGCTCGCCGTCGGTGGTGAGGAGCACCAGGCCCTCGCGGCCAACGAGCCAGCAAACGGAGGCCGACGGCGCGGAGCCAGCCAGCAGATCAAGGGTGATCCCGGTGTCCTGCCGTTCCCACGTCATCCCGTCGGCCGACTTGAACAGCATGCCGGCAAAGCCGAAGCGCCAGCGCGCCGCGCCGTCGGCCGCGACAATCTCGCTCGCTCTCGGAGCCAATGCTCGGCGCCCGGTGTCCTGCACACGCTTGGTGGGAAGTGGTGCGGTCGGCGCCGCTTTCTCCTCGGCGCGGCGAGCCGCGTCGGGCTCGGCGCGCGCGGCCATCACGGCGGCAGCCTCGGCGGTCACAGGCTGCGGTGGCGCTGGCGCCTGCGCAGACACGCCGGCCGCCTGGGCTGCCTCGCTGGCCGCGAGCGGCCGGTCGCCCTTCTCGCGCTTCGTGTCGACCGGCTGCGCGCGATCGAGCGCATCGGCGCGGGGTTGCGGCAAGGTCTTCGTAGGTGCCGCGGCTTTCTCGAAGAGGGCCTTGGGTGCAGATCCCTCCACCGGCTGAGACGGCGCCATGGCCGACGCGGCCTCGGGCGAGGATGGGACCCCCTGTTCCCTGGGGATAGCCTGGCCCTTCCGCGCGACCTCTGCTTGCTCGTCCCCGAACTCCGGCGCGATGCCCGAAGAGGGGGGCAGCATTTCGGCCACGGTGGTCTCCGGTGCCGACGGCGTCGCGACGGGTTCGCGGCTGACGACCCACACGGCGAGCAGCAGTGCCAGGGCGGTCGCCGGCACGGTCCACCGCCACGGAGACGAGAGCCATCCCACCCAAAGCCAGCCAGGCTTCGGCTCGGGCTGCAATACTGGCAGGGCACGCACGAGGGTCGCGAGCACCTCTCGGCACCTGTCACACCCGGCCAGGTGTCCTTCGAGCCGACCGACCTCGTCAGGGGCAAGACGATGTTCGACGAACGCCGCCAGCGTTTCGGGGTCTGGGCACAAAGGGCGGTGTACGCCTCCAAGCCCACCCGCACCCGGCTGCCGCAGAGCGGCCTCGACCAGTCGTTCGGCTGGGGTCAGGTCTTGAATCTCAGTGTTTTTCATGATCTGGCACCTGGCGCTTGCTCAAGACCGGGGTCCCCACGTGCCTGGCGAGCGGTGCCAGGTCGTGAAAAAAGTAGAGATTCAAGACCTGACCCCCCCGATCATTGGAACGATCGACGTCCGATTCCTTGCGACGGGGGCACAGGCAGCGCCTGCCTCAGGTCGAAGCCCCAGTCGCTCAGCGCGTGCTCGAATGCCAGCACCACCTCCTGGGCACTCAGTCGCGCATCGTGGCGCAGGCGGCGCTCGACGTCCTCGCGGATGGCCTTGCGCGCGCCCGCCAGCTTGCGCGACGCGGTGGCCTCCGATTCGCCCAGGGCCCGCCCAATCTCCGAGAGCGTCAGGTCCTGCGTGTAGTACAGCGCCAGGCGAAGCCGCGCACGCGGCTCGAGCCCCGCAAGCGCCGAAGACAACGCGCGTTGCACCGCACCGACGAGCCGCGCCCTATCCGGGTCGGCGGGCGCCGCGACTCCAGTCGACAGGGCAGGGACCGCCTCGTCGTGCCCAGGAAGCGGCTCCAGGCGCCTCAACTCCCGGCTGCGGTCCACCACGCGCTGGGCAACCACCGATCGCAGCCACGTGGCCAGCGTGCTGCGCCCATGGAAGTAGCCGAATAGCGATCGTCGTTGACCACCCCGCTCCTCGAGTCCGTACAGATCGGCGTAGAGCGAGTCGGCGATCTCGCGCCCTGGCCCCCCGGGAGCCAGCGCATCGGCTACCCGGTAGAGGAGGGGGCGAAACTCGCGGATGAAGTGATCCCACGCCCGCTCGTCCCCGCGGGCACACCCGCAGGCCAGGGCCAGATCGGCAATCTGCAGCGAGTCGAGATAGCGGGCGATCTCGCCGCGCGAGCCCTGCGCGTCGCGAAAACGTGAGGCCACCGATCGCTCGATCGCCTCGCGCAGCACCTCCTCGGACACGGACCAGCGCTCCGCGCCCGACTGGCGGTGCAGCTCACGCACACGATCGGCCTCGATCAGGCTGTCGGCCATCGTCTCGACGCTTCCCACTCTAGCATCGAGCAGTCGTGCTGCCGGAGTGGCGCGAATCTCACACGCGTGCTGGGCCTGGACCTGACACGCGTCGCGTCGAAAGGTAGGATGAGAGACATGGCCGACCGAGGGAACGTACTGGTTACAGGTGCATCATCCGGCATCGGCGAGGCCTGCGCGCGCAGGCTCGACGCCGAAGGATTCCGCGTGTTCGCAGGGGTCAGGCGGCACGAGGACGGCGAGCGCCTGCGTCAGGGCACGTCGCGGCTGACGCCGGTGATGCTCGACGTGACTGACG
>JAFNAJ010000143.1 GCA_017860085.1 Acidobacteriota bacterium
TCCGAGGTCCGCGCCGACGGGCGCGCACTCTCCACTGTCGGGTTCGGCACCGCCAACTGGGTGATCGCCACGGTGCCGGGCACGGTGCTTGCCAGCTACGTCAACGCCGGGGCCTTGCCCGATCCGAACTTCGGCGACAACCAGCTGCTCATCTCCGACTCGTTCTTCCACGCAGATTTCTGGTACCGCAACGAGTTCGTCGCGCCGCCGCTCGGGGCCGGGCGCCGAGCCTGGCTCAACTTCGACGGGGTCAACTGGAAAGCCGAGGTCTTCCTCAACGGCGAGCGGCTCGGCCGCATCGACGGCGGGTTCATCCGCGGGCGGTTCGACGTCACCGGACGGCTCCGCCCCGGACAGCTCAACGCGCTGGCCGTGAAGGTGGAGAAACAGGCCACGCCGGGCAGCGTCAAGGAGAAGACGTTCGAGAACCCCGACAAGAACGGCGGCGCCCTCGGCGCCGACAACCCGACCTACCACGCGTCGATCGGGTGGGACTGGATCCCCACCATCCGCGGTCGCAACACGGGGCTCTGGAACGACGTCTTCCTCACCACCACGGGCCAGGTCGCGATCGAGGATCCGTTGGTCACCACGGAGCTGCCGCTTCCCGACACGACGAGCGCCGCCCTCAAGATCGAGGTCACCTTGCGCAACGTGAGCGCGGCACCGGCGAGTGGCACGCTGCGCGGACGTTTTGGTGACATCGCGTTCGAGACACCGGTCACGATCGACCCATCAGCCGCGAAGGTGGTGACGCTGGATCCGTCGACCCACGCCGCGCTCCGCCTCTCGAACCCGAAGCTCTGGTGGCCTGCGGGCTACGGCGATCCTCACCTCTACGACGTCGAGCTCGAATTCGCCACGGGCAGCGGCATCTCCGACAGGAAGGCCTTCAAGGCCGGCGTGCGCCAGTTCACGTACAGCGAGGAGGGCGGCGCGCTCCGCATGTGGATCAACGGCCGGCGCTTCATCCCCAAAGGCGGCAACTGGGGCTTCGGCGAGTCGATGCTGCGCTACCGTGGCCGCGAGTACGACGCGGCGATGCGCTACCACCGCGACATGCACTTCAACATGGTGCGCAACTGGGTGGGACAGATCGGCGACGACGAGTTCTACGAGGCCGCCGACCGGCACGGCATCGTGATCTGGCAGGACTTCTGGCTCGCCAACCCGTGGGACGGCCCCGACCCCGACGACCACGCGATGTTCATGCGCAACGCCACCGACACGGTGCGGCGCATTCGCACCCACGCGTCGATCGGCCTCTACTGCGGTCGCAACGAGGGCTACCCGCCCAAGCCGCTCGACGACGACCTGCGAGCGGTGCTCGCGAAAGACCACCCGGGACTCCACTACATCTCCAGCTCGGCCGACGACGTGGCCAGCGGGCACGGGCCGTACCGAGCGATGCCCGTGGCGCACTACTTCACCGATCGCGCCACGCCGAAGATGCACAGCGAAATGGGCATGCCCAACATCGTCACGATGGACAGCCTGCGGCTGATGATGGCCGAGGCCGACATGTGGCCGCAGGGCCACGTGTGGGGGCTGCACGATTTCTGCCTGGGAGGCGCGCAGGGCGGCAGCGCCTACCTCGAGCGCATCCAGCGGTCCTACGGACCCGCGACGAGCGTCGAGCAGTGGGTCGCCCTGGCGCAATTCGTCAACTACGAGGGATACCGGGCCATGTTCGAGGCCCAGAGCCGCAACCGGATGGGACTCCTGATCTGGATGAGCCATCCCGCGTGGCCCTCGTTCGTGTGGCAGACCTACGACTGGTACCTCGAGCCGACGGCGGCCTACTTCGGCGCGAAGAAGGGGTCGGAGCCGCTGCACATCCAGTGGAATCCCGTCACCGACGTCATCGAGGTGGTGAACTACAGCGCCGGCACCGTGACGGGTCTCGTGGCGCACGCGCAGCTGGTGAACACGGACGGCGTCGTTCAGTGGGAAAAGTCGGCACCGGTCGATAGCCGGGAAGACAGTGTCGTGGCCAGCTTCAGGGTCGAGTACCCCTCGAACCTGACGTCGCTCCACTTCCTGCGTCTGCGGTTGACGAGCAGCGCCGACGTCGTCTCCGAGAACTTCTATTGGCGCGGGCTCGAGCCGGGCGACTACCGTGACGTGCAGGCGTTGCCCAGAATCCCCCTCGACGCAACCACGTCGGTCGCCAAGGACGGCGATCGCTGGCGCCTCACGACCGAGCTGCGCAATCCGTCCAGGCACCCCGCACTCATGGTGCGACTCAAGGCCGTGCGCGAGCAGAGCGGCGACCGGATCCTGCCGGTGCTCTACAGCGACAATTACGTGTCGCTCATGCCTGGCGAAACGCGGACGATCGTGACCGAGGTGCGCCACGCCGACACGCGCGGCGAGCGTCCTGCGATCGCGGTCGAGGGCTTCAACGTGGCACGGCCGGGCCGGTAGGGTCGAAGGGAGCGCAGGACATGAGATGGGTGACGGCGTTCTGCACGGGACTGACCGTGCTGGGAAGCGCGGCGATGCCCGCCGCCCAGGCCGGCGTCGAGAGCACCCTGGAGACGCTGACCATCGCAACCGGCGCCCGCGAGACGGTCTACTCGGCCCGCGCGCACTTCGAGGCGCCCAACTGGTCGCGCGACGGGTCGTCGCTCCTGTTCAACCAGGACGGACGACTCTACGTCCTCCCACTCGACACTCGTCAACCGCGCGTGCTCGACACGGGCGAAGCCACGCGATGCAACAACGATCACGGCTACTCGCCCGACGGTCGCTGGCTGGCGCTGAGCCATGCGCCGGACGGGCGCTCGCTCATCTACGTGTTGCCCGCCACGGGCGGCGCTCCTCGGCTCGTGACTGAGAAGGGGCCGTCGTACTGGCACGGCTGGTCGCCCGACGGCGGCACGCTCGCATACTGCGCCGAGCGCAACGGCGAGTACGACGTCTACACGATCCCGGTCGAGGGCGGCGCCGAGCGCCGGCTCACGACGGCACCCGGACTCGACGATGGGCCCGACTATGCGCCCGACGGGTCGATCTGGTTCAACTCCGAACGTACGGGCCTGATGAAGATCTGGCGGATGGCGCCCGACGGGTCGAGCCAGCGCCAGATGACGTACGATGATCAGTGGGCCGACTGGTTTCCTCACCCTTCGCCCGACGGCCGGTGGGTGGTGTTCCTCTCATACGACAGGTCGGTCGAGGGGCATCCGCCGAACAAGGATGTCGTGCTGCGGCTGATGTCACTTGAGGGGGGCGAGCCGCGGGTCATCGCCAGGCTCTTTGGCGGCCAAGGGACGATCAACGTGCCGTCGTGGTCGCCCGACAGCCAGCGGATCGCGTTCGTGAGCTACCGGAAGCTCAGTCCCTGAGCACATCGCAACATGACAAAGTCACCATTCGTCACCCTGATGGCCGCCGCTGTTCTCGTCGCCTCCACGGCGGCGCAGAACCCCGCCCCTCCCCGCATCCCGCAGCAGCCGGCACCACCCGTCCCGCAGCAGCCAGCGCCGCCTCCGGTGAGCTACGACGTCGACGTCACGCTCGTCGAAGTGGATGCGGTCGTCACCAACCAGGAGGGCCGGGTCCTCAAGGATCTTCGAGCCGACGAGTTCCAGGTGCTCGAGGACGGCGCACCGCAGACGATCGATCGCGTGTCGTTCGTGGAGATTCCCATCCAGCGGGGGCAGAGGCTTCGCAGCGACGCGCCGGCCTCGGCCACCGACGTGCAGACGAACCTGCAGCGCTTCGACGGCCGTCTCTACGTGCTGCTGCTCGACGATGTGCACACCGCCACGTCGCGTACCGACCGCGTGAAGGCCGCGGCCAGCCGGTTCATCGAGGAGAACATTGGCCCGGCCGACCTGGCCGCGGTGGTGCACCTGGCCGGCTCCGCGGGAGCGAGCCAGGGATTCACCTCGGACCCTCGCCTGCTCCTGGCGTCCGTCAATCGGTTCTCGGGCCGGGCGTTGCGCTCCGAGACCCTGAACCTGATCGACGAGTACAACGAGCAGATGCAGCTGACGTCTGGCGCCGCACGTGGTGGACGCCTCCCCGACCCCGAGCAGCTTCGCGATCCCGACGAGCCCCTGCGCGCCGACGACGCCCGTGTCGCGTTCGATTCGATCACGCGCATAGCCCGGCAGGTCGAGCTGGTGCGGGGCCGGCGCAAATCGCTCATCTGGTTTGGTGAGGGCATCGCCTACGACATGTTCGACGCGAAAGGGCGGCGGCAGGCCTCGCTGGTGCTCGAAAGCGCCCGGCGGGCAGTCGCCGCTGCTGGCCGCGCGAATCTGGTCATCTACGGCGTTGACGCACGGGGCCTTGCGGGGGTGAGCCAGGAAGTCATGCAGTTGAGCAGCACCCAGGATCCTTCGACGACCATGGACCCGTCACGGCTCGGTCGCGAACTGGCGCGATCACAGGACAACCTCCGACAGATCTCCCACGACACCGGGGGGTTCGCCGTGGTGAACACGGACGAGTTCGCCAATGCCTTCGAGCGCGTGGTCGAGGAGAACAGCGCGTACTACCTGCTGGGGTACTACCCGAAGAAAGCCAAGACCGACGGCGCCTACCGCACACTCGAGGTCCGCGTGACGCGTCCTGGCGCCAAAGTGCGAGCGCGCAGGGGCTACACGCTGTCGCGGGGCCCTGCAGCCGGGACCCTGGCGGGATCACCAGGCCTGCCCACGGCCCTCCGCGAGATCCTGGAAAGCCCGGTCCCGCGACCGGGCCTGTCCATGGCAGCGCACGCGGCGGCGTTCAAGGGCACGGGCGGCACGGCATCGGTGCTCGTCACCATCGAGTACGCAGCCTCGGCCTTCGAGGGGCGCGAGCCCCTCGACGCAGGCAATGACAAGCTCCAGGTGTCGGTGATCGCCGTTGACACGGATGGCAAGGTGCAGGCCAGCGATCACGCAACGGTGGACCTGCAGGTGAAGCCAGAGACCCAGCGCGCGATGGCGGTGCTGGGGTTCCGGACCCATGCTCGCCTCGAGCTGCCGCCTGGTCGCTACCAGTTGCGGGTTGGCGGGCTCGTCACGGGCACGGGGCCCTCGGGCTCGGTGTATCGCGACGTCGAGGTGCCCGACTTCTCCGCCGGCGGCCTGCAGATGAGCGGGCTCGCGTTGACGTGCGTGGTCGCCGCCTACACCCCCACGGCGCACGGTGACGAGCGGCTGCGCGGTGTTCTTCCTGCGCCGCCAACGACCATGCGGGATTTCCGGAACGACGACGTGCTGGCCGTGTTTGCCGAAGTCTACGAGGGAGGCGAGGTTCCGGACAAAGACGTGACCTTCACGACCACGGTGCGTCGGCCGGACGGACAGGTGGCGATGAGGAGGAGCGAGGCGTTCGCGCGCGGCGACCTGACCCAGGCGAAGGGCGGGTACTCGGTGCAGGTCCCGCTCGCTGAACTCGCGCCGGGCGACTACGTGCTGCGTCTCGAGGCCGAGACGTCCCCGGCCCGGCCTGTTGGGCACGACGTCGCGTTCCGCGTGTGGGCTCTCGATTCGGCAGCAGGTGCAGCCCCCCCGGCGGGTCCGGGGGACGCGTCGGCTCCGACGAGCGCGACGCTACCCCTCGTGTCGGTGGTGAAGGGTGCCGTCAGCGGGGTGTCCGATTCGCGCGAGGTCGTCGCGCGCAATGACCAGGAGTGGCAGGCGCTGTGGAGCGCGCTCCAACTGAAGCGCCCGGCGCCGGCCGTCACGTTCGACAGCACGATGATCGTGGCGGTGTTCCTGGGAGAGCGGCCGACGGCAGGCTATCAGCCGGAGATTGTCGGAGCACGCCTCGAAGGGGACACGCTCGTCGTCGAGTGGGCGGAGCGCGTGCCGCCCGGCTCGGGAAACCCGCCGAGCGTCACGACGCCCTTCGCGGTGGCAGGCATTCCGATGCACACTGGGCCCGTGCGATTCGAGAAACGTGGGAACCCATAGCGCGGGGAGCTGGAGATACCCGCCCTCGTCACTGCTGCTGATCACGTCGATCTGAAAGGAGATTCCGGACATGGGTCGTGATGCCGTTCTTCGTCTTGCGGTTGCGGTCTCGACTTCGGTCGTGCTCGCGCTTGGTTCGAACGCCCGCACGCTCGGGCAGGAGTTTGCCTACAAGGACGCGAAGCTGCCTGTCGACGCGCGCGTGAAGGACCTCATGGGTCGCATGACGCTCGACGAGAAGGTCGGCCAGATGGTGCAGGGCGACTCGACCTGGCTCAAGATTCCCGACGTCTCGAAGTATTTCCTCGGGTCGGTCTTGAGCGGTGGCGACTCGGAGGTGCCCGATCTGTCGCCCAAGGGCTGGTATGCCTACGCCGAACAGGTGCAGAAGCAGGCGCTCGGCACGCGGCTCGGGATTCCCGTGATGTACGGGATCGATGCCGTTCACGGCCACAACAACGTGAGGGGCGCCACGGTGTTTCCGCACAACATCGGGCTCGGGGTCACGCGGAACCCGAAGCTCGTCGAGGAGATCGGCCGGATCACGGCCCTCGAGGTGGCCGCCACCGGGATGCACTGGGCCTTTGGGCCATGCGTCGCTGTGCCGCAGGACGAGCGCTGGGGGCGCACCTACGAGGGCTACGGCGAAGCGCCTGAACTCGCGGTCATGCTGGGGCCGGCGGCGGTGCGCGGCCTGCAGGGCGCGGGCGTGCCGGTGGTGGCATCGGTGAAGCACTACGCCGGCGACGGCGGCACCACGCGCGGCATCGATCAAGGCAACACGGAAGTAGACGAGGCGACGCTGCGGGCCGTGCACCTGGCGGGCTACGGGCCTTCCATC
>JAFNAJ010000144.1 GCA_017860085.1 Acidobacteriota bacterium
AGCGCCTACCGGCCACCGGCAAACGGCCAGCGCCTACCGCCTAGCGGCCAGCGCCTACCGGCCACCGGCAAACGGCCAGCGCCTACCGCCTGGCGGCTGACGCCGACCGCCTTACCCTTGGGCCTGGCGCCTGCCGCGTTCCACTCCCAAGAGCATACAAGACGACCCGAGCGTGGACCGTTTGATTTCGATCGGGCGCGACGCCTACGATCCGGGGTCATGCGAACGACTCGACCACCGACCGGTCTCCCCGCGTGCGCGATCATGGTCGCCTGTCTCGCCCTGGTACCCTCTGCCACGCCGTCTGCGCAGGCGCCACGCGGTCACCTGGTCGTGATCGGCGGCGGCCCCCGCCCGGTGCCGATCATGCACCTGTTCGCCTGCCTGGCGGGCGGGACCGACGGACGAGTGCTCGTCTTCCCACAGGCCAGCGAGCGCCCAGAAGCCGGTTCCGAGATCCAGCAGGAACTCCAGGCACTCGGGCTCGGTCGCGTCATCGTCGTCTCGGTGGATCGCGCCGGTGCCGATTCCGACGACGCGTTGCGGCTCGCCGAGGGGGCCACGGGGGTGTCGGCTCTATCGGGACGGCGCGGCCATGGCCGGAACGAGCGCCGGCGCAGCCGTGATGAGTCGCGTGATGATCACCGGCGACGAGAATCGGCCTCTCGCCAAGGACGAGAACTGGCAGACGATCGAGGCCGAGAACGTCGTGACGAGCCAGGGACTTGGGTTCCTGGACGCCGCGGTCGTCGACCAGCACTTCGTGAGACGGCGTCGGCACAACCGCCTGATCAGCCTCGTGCTCGAGCGACCCGATTTGCTGGGGATTGCCATCGACGAGTCCACGGCGGCGTGGGTGAAGCCCGACCGCACGTTCGAGGTCGTCGGCGATGGGCCTGTGCTGGTGGTGGACGCAACCGGGGCCAAGACGGCTCGTGATTCCGCCGGCTACGGCCTTCGCGGATCCGACCTGCGCCTGCACGTCCTGCGGGCGGGCGCACGGTACGATCTGGCCAGGCGCAGGGTGGCGCGACTGTCGCCACCGGACAGCTCGACGGGCCCGACCTCGCCGCGCGAGCCGTGCGCGCCGAGATAGTGCTACACTCCCGCGACCTTTGCCCGGATCGAGGCTCGTCCATGCTGCTGCTCAAGAACGCCGACATCTACACGCCTTCGCCAACCGGTCGGGCCGACGTGCTGGTGGCCGGCGGGCGAATCGTCCGCATCGAGCCCGGCATCAGCATTCCTCAGACGTACTGCGACGTCGTGGAGGGCACTGGATTCATCGCGGTGCCGGGCTTCATCGACGGCCATGTGCACCTGATGGGCGGCGGTGGGGAAGGGGGCTACGCGACGCGCACCCCCGAACTCCTGCTGTCGGACGCGATTCGTGGCGGCGTCACGGCGGTCGTGGGCTGTCTCGGCACCGACGGCGTCACGCGCAGCCCTGCGGCGCTGCTCGCCAAGGCACGAGGCCTGGAGGAAGAGGGTCTCAGCACCTTCATCTACACGGGCCATTACGCGGTCCCCGTCCAGACGCTCACCGGCAGCATCGAGCGCGACCTGCTGCTCATCGACAAGGTGATTGGCGTGGGCGAAGTGGCGCTCTCCGATCACCGGTCCACGCAGCCCACCTTCGACGAGTTCGCGCGCATCGGCGCCGAAGCGCGTCGTGGAGGCATCCTGTCGGGCAAGGCTGGGGTGGTGAACGTCCACATGGGCGACGGCCGACGCGGCCTCTCGCTGCTTCGTCGCATCATCGAGGACACCGAGATCCCCGCCACCCAGTTCGTGCCCACGCACATCAACCGGAATCCGACCCTGTTCGAGGAAGGCATCGCCTGGGCGAAGGCCGGTGGATTCGTCGACTTCACCACGTCAACGGTGCCTGCGTTTCTGGAGGACGGCGAGGTGAAGAGCAGCCTGGGGCTGCGCCGGATGCTCGAGGCCGGCGTCGACATCGCACAGATCAGCTTCACTTCTGACGGCCAGGGCAGTCTGCCGGCGTTCGACGCCCAGGGACGACTGCAGCGGCTCGAGGTCGGGCGGGTGACGAGCCTGCTGTCGGAAGTTCGCGACGCGGTGCTCGTCGAGGGGATCGCGCTGGAGACGGCGCTCAAGGTGATCACGTCGAATCCCGCACGCATGCTCAAGCTGCGCGGCAAGGGCCAATTGGCTGCCGGGGCCGACGCCGATCTCGTGCTGCTCGAGCCCGAGACGCTGGACATCCACGGCGTCATGGCGAAGGGGCGCTGGCTGATGCGCGACGGAGAGTTGCTGGCCAGGGGCACCTTCGAGTGAGCACCACGTTCCTCCGCCGGCTCACCATGCCCCACACGCTCGTGGTGGTGATGGTGCTGGTGATCGTCGTGCTGATGGCGTCGTGGCTCGTGCCATCGGGTGAGTATCAGCGCGAGTCCATCGAGACCAGCGAGGGTGCACGCGAGGTCACCGTGGCCGGGACCTACCGCGAGGTGCCCAAGGTTTACCTCGGCCCGGAGACGGTGCTCGAGTCGCCCATCAAGGGCTTCCAGGGCGCTGCGCTCCTCATCTGCTTCCTCTTGGTGATCGGCGGCAGCTTCGCGATCTTCCAGGAGACCGGGGCCGTCGAGTTCGGCATCAGGCGACTCACCGACGGCCTCACGCGACGCCCTCATCTCGAGGGTCTTCTCATCCCGACACTGATGGTCGTCTTCTCGCTCGCCGGATCCATCTTCGGCATGGCCGAAGAGGTCATCCCCTTCATCATCATCTTCATCCCGCTGGCACGCCGCCTCGGCTACGACTCGATTGTCGGCACCGCGATCCCGTTTCTCGGTGCGGCCGCGGGTTTCGCCGCGGCGTTCTTCAACCCGTTCACCGTGGGGATTGCCCAGAGCATCGCGGGCATCCCGCTCTACTCCGGCCTCGGATACCGCCTGGTGACCTGGGTGGTCGGCACGGGCGTGATGATCGCTTACGTGGTGTGGTACGCGCGGCGGGTCAAGCGCGATCCGTCGATCAGCCCCGTCCGCGACATCGATCTCGAGCGCGAGGCGATCGACCACGCGGACACGACCACGCTGGCGTGGGACGCACGGCATGTCGTCACCCTCAGCCTGTTCGTCGTCGCGATGGCGCTGCTCGTGGTGGGCGTGCTCAAGTGGAAATGGTACATCGACCAGATTGCGATGCTGTTCCTCGGCATGGGCATCGTGCTGGGTCTTGCGGGCGGCCTCGGGCCGAGCCACGTGGCCCGGACGTTCGTTGTCGGAGCCAAGGACATGGTGGGCGTGGTCTTCATCGTCGCCTGCGCGCGGGCCTTGTTGGTGATCGCGCAGGATGCCCGGGTGCTCGACACGATGCTCTACGCCGCGTCGAGCTCGCTCTCGACGCTGCCCCGTGGCGTCATCGCGCAGGTGATGTTCGTCATCCAGTCGGTGATCAACTTCTTCATCCACTCCGGCACCGCACAGGCCGCGCTCACCATGCCCATCATGGCGCCCCTCGGCGACCTGGTCGGCATCACGCGACAGACGACCGTGTACGCGTTTCAGCTGTGCGAGTTCATCAACCCGATCCTGCCGACCAGCGCCGTGACGATGGGGGTGCTGGGAGCGGCGAAGATCCCGTGGGAGCGCTGGGCGAGGTGGTTCTTCCCGCTCATGCTCATCCTGGTGGTGCTGAGCTTCATCCTGCTCGTGCCGCCCGTGCTGTTGTTCACGTGGGAGTAGCAGCCGTGCACGTCGACGACCAACCGACGCCGAGGGTTCTGATCGACCGCCTGCGCCTCGAGCGCAACATCGCGGCAATGCAGGCGGGCGTCTCCGCCGCCGGGCTTCGGCTGAGGCCCCACGCCAAGACACACAAGAGCCCGTTCGTGGCACGCCTCCAGATCGCCGCCGGGGCTGTGGGCATTTGTTGCGCCAAGCTCGGCGAGGCGGAGGTCTTTGCCGACGCGGGCATCGACGACATTCGTCTGCCCTACCCGGTGAACCCGTCGAACGCGGGACGCGTCCTCGCGCTGCTCGACCGGGTGCGGCTCTCGATCATCGTGGATCACCTGGGCGTGGCTGGTGCGTGGTCTGAGACGATGGCACGTGCCGGTCGCACGCTCGACGTGCTCGTGAAGGTGGACGTCGGGTTCCATCGCTGCGGGATCGATCCGGACGCGACCGGCGCAACGGCGTTCGTGCTGGGGGTCGCACGACTGCCGGGGCTCCGGTTCCGTGGACTGTTGAGTCATGCCGGCCACGGCTACCACGCGCACTCGGAAGACGAGCTGCGCTCGATCGCGTCGCGCGAGGCGGCGATCCTTGCTGACCTTCGAACGAAGGTGGAAGCTGGCGGAGTGGAGGTGCCGGAGGTGAGCGTCGGGGCGACGCCCACGGCGCGCTTCAGCACGGCCCAGTCGGGCCTCACCGAGATGCGGCCTGGGAACTACGTCTATTTCGATCGCACCCAGGTCGCGCTGGGGGCTGCGACCTTCGCTGACTGCGCGCTCACCGTCTATGCCACGGTCGTGTCGAAGCCGGCCGCCGACCGCATCATCCTCGACTGCGGCAGCAAGACGCTGGCCGCCGACGTCGCCAGGGGATTCGTACAGCCACCGGGTCACGGCGCGATCCTCGAGGCGTACGGCAGCGTGCACGTGAACGGGAGTCTGCTGGTCGAGCGGCTGTCGGAAGAACACGCCACTGTACGCGTGCTCGCGGGCCACACCCCGCTGGAGCCCGGCGATCGCGTGCGGGTCATCCCCAATCACTCGTGCGTCGTCTCGAACCTGGTGGACCGGATCCACCTGGTGGACGGCACGGAGGTGGTCCAGACGCTGCCCGTAGCCGCGCGCGGGCAGATCGCGTAAACTGCTCGAACCGCGCGTACCCACCAGGGCGACGCCGCGACGCGAGAGGCGCCATGTCTGCGGTCCAGAAGCCCAAGGAAGTCAAGCTGCTGCCAGGCGAAGCGCTCGGCATGATCGAGACGCGCGGTCTGGTCGGCATGATCGAGGCCGCCGACGCCATGTGCAAGACGGCCAACGTCGTGTTCGTCGGCTGGGACAAGGTGGACGCGGGGCTCGTGACGGCGATCGTTCGTGGCGATGTCGGTTCGGTGAAGGCAGCGACGGATGCCGGCGCTGCCGCCGCCCGGCGTGTGGGCGAGCTGGTGGCCGTTCACGTCATTCCCAACCCCGCTGACGACTGCGAGCTCGTCCTCCCGATCAGATAGCCCGGCGCTCTGGCCGGCCTGGTGGACGCTGGCGAGCAGTGTGACAGCTTTGCGCGGGAGCGCACTCTACCGCAGCTTGGCTCGTGGCATTGACAGGTGAGGCCGCTCAGCGCCCGCCCGGCGGGCGAGCGTGTCGAGGCTGACCGAGGCGTACGTGCACCGGACGACCTCGTCGACCTCGTCGAACAGCTGGCGGAGACGAAGGTCGACCGGTGTCTCGCCAGCGGGTTCGATGCGACCAGTCAGCAGATCCTGCCCAGGCGGGCGAGGCGGGTCGAACACGGCGATCACATCGAGCACCGAGATGTCGGAGCCCGATCGCGACAGGCGGTAGCCGCCGCCCACCCCGCGGGCGCTCGTGGCGAGTCCAGCGCGCACGAGCTGCTGAAACACCTTGGCCAGTGCGGTCGGTGGAATGGAGTGTCGAGCGGCCACGCTCGACACGGTCACGGGCTCGTCGCTGGCCAGCGCCATCTCGACGGCCGCGTAGAGCGCGTATCGCGCCGACTTGCTGAGCGTCACAACGTCGCCTCAGGTGCGGGTCTTCTCGAGATCGAGGTCGAGACAGAGCCGGGGAGCCATGGCGAATCCCTGGTGGTGGAAGAACGTCACCAACTCGAGGTTGTCCCAGCCGACCTCGGTCTGCAAGGTCCGAATGCCGAGCCCGAGGAGGTTGGTGCGCAACTGGTCGATCAGGGCGGCACCAACGTGCCGGCCTCTGAAGTCGGGGTGCACGCCGATCACGTCCATCACCGCCGCTCGTTCGGTGAGTCCGAACTCGCCGTAGTAGACGCGCGCCAGCAGGAAGCCGACGAGCGCCCCGTCGAACTCGGCGGCGAGCGACACGGCGATGCCCGTGTCGGAGAAGGCCTGGTGCAGCTTCAGCCTGAAGAACTCGTCGCGGCGCCGGCCCATGATGCGGGCGTCGATCGCAACGATCGCATCGCGATCGTCTGGCCGAAGGTTGCGCACGAGGATCGCGTCACGGGGGAGCGTCTCAGTGTCCAATCAACTGCCCTCCATCCACCCTCAGCACCTGGCCGGTGACGTGGCGGCCCAGGTCAGAGCAGAGGAACAACACGGCGCCGGCCACGTCCTCCGGCTGCCCGAGGCGCCCGACGACCGTCTCGTCGAGCGCCCGCTGCCTGTACTCCTCCGGAACTGCCGCGGTCATTGGTGTGTCGATCCAGCCCGGGGCCACGACGTTCACCCGGATGCCGAATCTCCCGAGTTCCCGCGCCGCGGTCATCGCCATGGCGTTCATTCCGGCCTTGCTGGCGGCGTAGTTGGCCTGGCCGACCTTGCCGCGCTCGGCGTTGATCGACGACACGAGGACGACCGCACCGCCACCGGCCTGGCGAAGGGCCGGCGCCACGCTCCGCAGCAGGTAGAACGCCGAGTCGAGGTTCGTGGCAATCACCTCGTGCCAGTCCGCGTCGCTCATCTTGGCGACGACCGCATCGCGCGTGATGCCGGCGCAATGGACCACCACGTCGAGCCGCCCCGCCCGCCCGACCACGTCTGCCACGGCTGATGCCACCTCCGCGGAGCGAGAGACGTCGCACGCGATCGAGCTCACCCCGGGTGGACCTGGCCGGTCGGCACGGTCGATCGAGAACGCGGCGGCTCCGGCCTTGAGCAGCGCCGACGCGACCGCCGACCCGATGCCTCCGCCACCTCCGGTGACGAGCGCGACACGTCCGGCGAGCGACAACATGATTGCAGACGGGTTGCTCATGCGGCGCTCGCAGGGATGTGGATCCCCCGTTCTGCCAGCCTGCGCACGCGAAACGCGCCCCAGAGCGCGGCGCCGAGCGCGCCCGCCAGGATCGACCGTGGATGGCTGCGGATCTCGACGTGCGCCTTCTGCTCGGCGGCCGCTTCACGCAGGGCCGCCAGCAGCCCCTCGTCTGCGGCAAGGCCACCGGTGACCAGCAGCACGTCGCGGACTCCTGCCGACACCAGCAACCGGAGATAGCGTCCG
>JAFNAJ010000003.1 GCA_017860085.1 Acidobacteriota bacterium
GAGGAGGACAAGCAGAAGCGCGAGCAGGTCGATACCCGCAACCGGGCGGACCAGGCGGTGTACACCGCCGAGCGGATGCTCCAGGATGCGGGCGACAAGTTGTCGGCCGCAGAGAAGGAGCCGGTGCAGGCGGCCATCGACCGCCTCAAGCAGGCGCTCGAGCGCGACGACACGGCGGCGGTCAAGTCCGGCATGGATGCGCTCACCAGCGCGCAGCACAAGGCGGCGGAGGCTCTCTACCGCCAGGCACAGGCCAGCGGACCTGAAGGGCCGTCGGCCGAGACCGGCGGGGGCAGTCGCGACACGGCCCAGGGCGACGTGATCGACGCCGAGGTCGTGGACGAGGAGAAGAAGTAAGGACCCATGGACTGCTACGTCGTGCTCGGGCTTCGCCGAGAGGCGACCGTAGACGAGATCAAGCGGGCCTATCGGCGGCTGGCGCGGAGATACCACCCGGGCATCAACCCGGGAGACCGCGAGGCTGCCGAGCGCTTCCAGCTCGTCTCGGAAGCCTACGAGACGCTCGTCGATCCCGAGCGGCGTCGGCGGTACGACACCCAGGGCGGAGCCGCGCCCCCGCAGGCCGAGTCGCGGTTCGCGTTCGCGGGGTTCGACTTCTCGGCCAGCGCGGACGGGACCGCGGCGTACTCGTTTGGCGAGCTGTTCGCCGACGCGTTGCACGGGTCGCGTTCGCGCGAGCCCGAGCGTGGGGCCGATCTCTACCTCGAGGTCGCCCTGGCCTTCGAGGAGGCGGCGCGAGGTGCCCGTCGCACCGTGAGGCTCAGCCGACTCGAATCGTGCGCGCCGTGCGGCGGCCGAGGGTTTCTGGCGGGGCCCGACGTGGCGTGTGCCACGTGCGAAGGGCGAGGGGAGATCCGCGGCGTCCGCGGGCACATGGTGTTTGCCAGGACCTGCCCGAGTTGCGGCGGCGCGGGGCGCGTGCGTCATCACGCGTGCGGCGCCTGTGGGGGTGAGGGAGTCGGCGCGCACACCGGAACGGTCACCATCGACGTGCCTGTCGGCATCGCCGACGGCGCGCAGTTCTCGGTGGCCCGTGAGGGGCACGCCGGCCGGTACGGTGGGCAGCCGGGCGACCTCCGGGTGGCCGTGCGCGTGCTGCCGCATCGGTATTTCAGGCGGGATGGCGACGACCTGCTCGTCGAGGTTCCCGTCGCGGTGTACGAAGCGGCGCTCGGCGCGCGCATCGATGTGCCGACCCTCGAGGGCGTCGCCTGGCTCAGGATTCCGCCAGGGACGCAGTCGGGACGGACCTTCCGGATGCGTGAGCACGGCTTACCCACGCGCGGCGGGCGACGCGGTGATCTCCTGGTGACCGTTCGCCTCGCGCTGCCCGACGTGCTCGACGAGCGGTCGAAGGCGCTGATGCACGAGTTTGCGGAGCGCAATCCGGGAAACGTGCGTGCGGGACTGCACACGTAGCGACCGGGCACGCCGGTCCGCGCGTCGGAAGGCAGCCGGCGACAGGTGACGAGCGAGAGGGTGATGGCCAGACGGCGCGCAGCGGCAACGGGCAAGCCCTACTACATGATCAGCGCGGTGGCGCAGCGGTACGGGATTCACCCGCAGACGCTGCGGATGTACGAGCGGGAGGGTCTGCTCACGCCCTCGCGGACCGACGGGAACACCCGGCTCTACTCCGATGAGGACCTCGAACGTCTCGAAACGATCCTCTCGCTGACGCGTGATCTCGGCGTCAACCTCGCCGGGGTCGAGATCATCCTGAACATGCGGTCGAAGATCGAGCAGATGCAGCGAGAGGTCAACGAGTTCATGGCGTACGTGAAGGCGGAGCTGGCCAAGGGCCTCGGCGACTGGGAGCAACGGCTGAACACCGCCTTGGTGAAGTCGTCGCCGGCACCGCTCGCGCGACCGGCGAGCAGCGCAACGCCACCACCGGACGGATCATCGAAGCCTCGCCGTTGAGCCGGGCCGCGATTCGGCTATGATGTGGCGTCGAGCGCCGCATGAGCTGTCCCCTGTGTGATGACACCGGCTGGAGAACTGTCGAGGCCGACAGCCGACGGCGTGTCGTGCGCTGCGACTGCTGGCGAGAGGGGCTCGCGTCGCGCCTGCTCGCCGACGCGCGCATCCCGCGCCGCTATCAGCACTGCACGCTCGACAACTTCGTGACCTACGGCAACGAGTCGCTCGAGCGCGGTGTCGCGCACGCGCGCCGTCTCGCCGACGAGTTTCCTGCCCCCGACCGGGGGCTGTTCCTGTTGGGGCCGCCCGGCGTCGGCAAAACCCACCTGGCCGTCGCCGTCCTGAAGGCGGTCGTGCGCACCAAGGGGGCGCGCGGGCTCTACTACGACACGCGTGAGCTCCTGCGGGTGATTCGTCAGACCTACGACCCGGTGGTCAAGGCGAGCGAGAGCGAGGTGCTGCGCCCCGTCATGGAGGCCGACCTGCTCGTGCTTGACGATCTGGGAGCCGAGAAGACCTCGGAGTGGGTGGAAGAGACCCTCAACCTGATCGTCAACACGCGCTACAGCGAGCGACGGACGACGGTCTTCACGTCGAACTACGACGACAAGCCCGACCCCACCGACCCGGATGCGCTGCTCTGTCGCATCGGCTTCCGCATGCGGTCGCGGCTCCACGAGATGTGCGAGTTCCTCGATCTCGATGGCGCCGACTACCGCGAGCTGCCGCCCAATGGCGGGCCCGAGGACCTCCAGGTGCTGTGGAAGCTGCGGAAGAGGCCCGTGCGCCGGGCGCTGCCGTCGAAGGCCGGTGCCCCGGCCAAGGCGCAGCTCCGCGACACCAGGGACGGGCGGCTCGACCTGAAGTGGCCGGGCGGGCGCGCCGGCACGTAGGCATCACACCCCCCCATGGGTTCCCCAACGAGCGTCACGCCGCTCGCCGGTGTCTACGTCCATGTGCCGTTCTGCAGCGCGATCTGCAACTACTGCAACTTCAACCGCGGCCTGCTCGATGCCGACCTGAAGCGGCGCTACGTCGCGGCGCTCGTGCGCCAGATCGAGGAAGCGAGCGACGGCACGGGCGTCGACACGATCTACTTCGGTGGCGGCACGCCGTCGCTGCTGGCGGCCGAGGAGATCGAGGCCGTGATCGGCGCGTGCCGACGGGCGTTTGCGGTGGCTGGCGACGCGGAGGTCACGCTCGAGACCAACCCCGAGACGGTGGAGCCCGCGAGCCTCGATGGGTGGCGCGCGGCGGGCATCAACCGGCTCAGCCTCGGGGTGCAGTCGTTTCGCGACGACGAGCTGCGGCGCCTCGGCCGGATCCACGATGGGGCCCGAGCCCGGCGTGCGATCGACGGCGCACGCGCGGCAGGTTTCGACAACCTGAGCCTCGATCTGATGATGTGGCTGCCAGGCCAGCAGGTCGCGGAGTGGTTCGAGTCGGTGGACGGCCTGGTGGCGGCTTCTCCTGACCACGCGTCGCTCTACATGCTCGAGCTCTATCCCGGCGCGCCGCTCCGCGACGAGATGGCGAGGAGCGGGTGGTCGCTCGCGCCCGACGAGGACGCGGCGGAGATGTACGTGGGCGGGTTCGAGCGGCTCGATCGGGCTGGCTTCGAGCAGTACGAGATCTCGAACGTGGCGCGGCCCGGGCACCAGTCGCGCCACAACCTCAAGTACTGGACCGACGGCGAGTGGTTGGCCTTCGGGTGCGGGGCCCACGGCACCCGTGCCGGCACGCGCTGGCGCAACCTCCCGGCCACCGACGAGTACGTGGCGCGCGTCGAAGCGGGCGTGCCCGTCGTGGCCGAATCACGACGGCTGTCGCCGCACGACCGCTTCGTCGAAGCCATGATCACAGGGCTTCGCCTGAGCCGCGGCATCGACCTCGACGAGGTGGCCGTGCGCTACGGCGTGGACGTGATGGCGACCTACGGTGACGAGCTGACCCCGGCCATGGAGGCTGGCCTGCTGGCGCTCGACGGTCGGGGCCTCCGCCTCAGCCGTCAGGGGATGCTCGTCGCCAACGAGATCTTTAGGGTTTTCGTTTAGGGAACGGTACGGTAGAGTATCGCCTCGCCGTCCGACCCGCAGGAGGATCCCACATGCGTTTCACATCGTCGAGCAGGCAGTCAACAGGGCGCCGCCTCGTGCTGGCGCTTGCGGTCGTCGTCGCGCTGGCCGGACTGGGCGCCTCAGCGTGGGCGCAGGAGGCACAGCAGCAGGCAGCCCCGCAACAGCAGCAGGCCGCTCCTGGCCTGACCTTCGGGACCGACGCCGGCATCATCTTCAACATGATCAAGCCGGACAAGACTGCCGACTTCGAAGGGATCATGGCGAAGGTCAAGGAAGCCCTGGCCAAGAGCGACAACCCGGTTCGCAAGCAGCAGGCGGCCAGCTGGAAGGTGTTCAAGGTGCAGGAACCGGCGCCGAACGGCAACGTGTTCTACCTGTTCGTGATGGACCCCGCGGTGAAGGACGCCGACTACACGATCTCGAAGATCCTCTACGAGGCCTTCCCGACCGAAGTCCAGGCGATGTACAACACCTTGAAGGACTGCTACGCGGGCGGCGGTTCCAAGCTGTCGCTGCAGACCGTCCACCACTTCGGTCAGTAGCACCACGTTTCTGGCCTCGGGCCCGCCACGTCTGGCGGCGGGCCCGGCACGGCCTTCTGCAGTTGAGCGTCGGGCAGCCGCTCGACGCGACCCAGTCCTCCCTGCCTCTGCGTTCCGACGAAACGCGCCGACCGCGTCGACGCTGTGCTAGAGTCGTGAGGTTGTCGCTCGGGGTGTCATGGATTTCAGGCTGACGGACGCGCAGCAGATCCTCCGCCGCAGCATGCGCGAGTTCGCGGAGGCCGAGATGGGGCCTCACGTGATGCGGTGGGACGAGGCTCAGCAGTTCCCCTTCGAGCTCGTGCCGCGTCTGGCCGAACTGGGCCTGCTCGGCATCCAGTTTCCCGAGCAGTACGGCGGCGCCCACATGTCGGCCATCGACTACTGCCTGTGCATCGAGGAGCTGGCGCGGGTGTGCCCCGCGATCGCGCTCTCGGTGGCCGCGCACAACGGGCTCGGGGCGGCGCACATCTACCTGTTCGGCACCGAGGCCCAGAAGACCCGATTCCTGACGCCACTGGCCAGGGGCGAGATGCTTGCGGCGTGGGGACTCACCGAACCAACGGCCGGGAGCGACGCGGCCGGCACCCGCACGGTGGCCGTGCGGGACGGCGACGGCTGGCGCATCAACGGCTCGAAGACGTTCACGACCCACGGGAGTGTCGGGGGGGTCATGGTGGCCATGGCCGTCACCGACCGGGCGCGCGGCAACCGAGGCATCTCGGCGTTCATCGTGCCCCGGGGCACCCCGGGGATGCGTCCGGGCAGGAAAGAGAACAAGCTCGGCTGCCGCGCGAGCGACACGAGCGAGGTCGTGTTCGAAGACTGCCGCGTGCCGCTCGATCACCTCCTGGGCGAGGAAGGGCAGGGCTTCATCAACGCCATGCAGGTGCTCGACGCGGGCCGGATCGGCATTGCCGCGCTCTCGGTGGGCCTGGCCCAGGGCGCGTACGAGGCCGCGCGCCGCTACGCCCTCGAGCGTCGCCAGTTCGGTCGCCCGATCGCCTCGTTCCAGGCCATTCAGTGGAAACTCGCCGATCTGGCCACGCGCATCGAGGCGGCGCGGCTGCTCACGTATCGAGCGGCCTACCTCAAAGATCGCGGATACGCGCGCACGACGCGCCAGTCGTCGATGGCCAAGCTGTACGCCAGCGAGGTGGCCGTCCGCGCCGCGGAGGAGTGCGTTCAGATCCACGGCGGGTATGGCTTCACGAAGGACTACCCCGCGGAGAAGTACTTCCGCGATGTCAAACTGCTGACGATTGGCGAGGGGACGAGCGAGATTCAGCGGCTCGTCATCGCTCGCCAGCTGCTGGCGTGACCCCAACCCTTTCCGATCGCATCGTGGCAGGCGACCCGCGCGCCATCGCGCGAGGCATCAGCCTGATCGAGGACGAGGCGCCCGAAGGCGCCGCGCTCGTGCGCCGCATCTTCGCGAGCACCGGGCGGGCCTACCTCATCGGGGTGACGGGGCCGCCGGGCGCGGGCAAGAGCACGCTGGTCGATCGCCTCACGGCCGAACTGCGCACCGATGGACGAACGGTCGGGATCGTGGCCGTCGATCCCACCAGCCCGTATTCCGGCGGGGCGATTCTTGGCGACAGGGTCCGGATGCAGTCGCACGCAGCCGACCCCGGCGTGTTCATCCGGAGCATGGCGACGCGGGGGCACCTCGGGGGCCTGGCCAGGGCGACGAGCGAGGCGGCGCTCGTCCTCGACGCGGCCGGCAAGGACGTGGTCCTGATCGAGACCGTGGGGGTCGGCCAGGACGAGGTCGACATCGTGCGGACGGCCGATGTCTCGATCGTCACCGTCGTGCCGGGGACGGGCGACGATGTGCAGGCGATCAAGGCGGGGATCATGGAGATCGCCGACATCTTCGTGGTGAACAAGGCCGACCGCGAAGGCGCCGACCGCATGGCCGCCGCGATCGAGGCGATGCTGGCGCTGCAGCACTGGGAGCCCGGCGAGTGGAAGCCGCCGGTTCTCCAGACGGAAGCCACGGCCGGCAAGGGCATCAGGGCCCTCCTCGAAGCCATCGAGGCGTTCCGGCGTCACCAGGCCTCCTCGGGAGAGGTCCGTCAGCGCGACCGCGCCGAGTTCAGGCTCCGCGAACTGCTCGCGCACCGGTTCGTGCAGCACGTGGAGCAGCGTGTCCTCGAGCCCGGCGAGCTCGGGCACGTCCTCGACGAGATCGCCGAGCGCGTGGTCGACCCGTATACGGCCGCCGACGAGATTCTGCGCCGCACGCTGGGTGCAGCGAACGCGGGCCGGCAGCCCGAGGGACCGCGCGCGCGTCTCGACCATGTGGGCATCGCGGTGGCTGACCCAGCCCAGGCGCTGGCGTTCTATCGAGACGCGCTGGGGTTGGACGTGCACGCGTCCGAGGACGTCGGGTCCCAGCGCGTCCGGGCGCACTTCCTGTCGGCGGGATCGGCAGCGCTGGAACTCCTCGAAGCCACGGCCGAGGACTCGGCCATCGCGAAGTTCGTGGCCCGGCGCGGGCCTGGTCTCCACCACATCACGTTCGAGGTCGACGACATCGTGGCCGCGCTCGCGCGCCTCAAGGCGCGGCAGGTGAAGCTCATCGACGAGTCACCGCGCCCAGGTGCCGAGGCCTGCCTGGTGGCGTTCGTCCACCCGTCGAGCGCCCACGGTGTCCTCGTCGAGTTGAAACAGCGACCGGCGAGCGCGTAGCTCGGGGCCGCGCATGGTGTCCTCGTCTTCAGCCGTCACAGCGTCATGAGCATTCGCATCGGCATCATCGGTGGCAGCGGCCTCTACGACATGGCAGATCTGACCGATCGCGAGGACGTCCAGGTGTCGACGCCCTTCGGTGACCCGTCGGGGCCCTACGTCACGGGCACCCTTCGGGGGCAGCGCGTGGCGTTTCTCGCACGCCATGGGGTGGGCCATCGACTGATGCCGTCCGAGCTGAACTTCCGCGCGAACATCCACGGCTTGAAGCAGCTCGGCGTCGAGTGGATTCTGTCGGCGAGCGCCGTCGGGAGCCTCAAGGAGGACTACGCGCCGCTCGACCTGCTCCTGCCCGACCAGTTCTTCGATCGGACGAAGGGGCGTGTCAGCACGTTCTTCGGCCACGGACTCGTGGCGCACGTGTCGTTCGCGCACCCGGTCTGCCCGATGCTGCATGGCCTTGCCTACGAGGCGGCCCGCGCGTCAGGCGCGCGCGTGCATCGCGGCGGCACCTACGTGTGCATGGAGGGGCCGCAGTTCTCGACCAAGGCCGAGTCGATGCTCTACCGCTCGTGGGGCATGGACGTCATCGGCATGACCAACCTGCAGGAGGCCAAGCTCGCGAGAGAGGCCGAGATGTGCTACGTCACGATCGCGCTCGTGACCGACTACGACTGCTGGCACCCGGATCACGATCACGTCACGGTGGAGATGGTGATTGCCAACCTGACGCAGAACGCGCGCATGGCGCAGAAGGTGATTGCGAGCGCGGTGGAGCGGCTGCCGGTGAATCGGACGTGCGAGTGCGGCCATGCGCTGGCCACGGCCGTCATCACCCGGCCCGATGCGGTCCCGGCGCAGGCGCGCCGCGACCTCGACCTGCTCGTGGGCAGGTACCTCAAGGCCTGACCTCCGCACCCGAGAAACCCTTGGACCCGAGTAGGTTCAGAGAATGCGCATCATCGTCACCGGTTCGATCGCGTACGACTACCTGATGTCGTTTCCGGGCTCGTTCCAGGAGCACTTCCTGCCGGATCACCTCCAGCGGATCAGCCTCAGCTTCCTCGTCGACACGATGGAGAAGCGCCGGGGCGGCTGCGCGCCCAACATCGCCTACACCCTGGCGCTGCTCGGCGAACGGCCCGCGATCATGGGCGCAGCCGGCCAGGACTTCGGCGAGTACCGGTCGTGGCTCGAGCGCTACGGCATCGACACATCGCTCGTGCGGCAGATTCCCGACAAGTTCACGGCGTCGTTCTTCTGCAACACCGACCAGCAGAACAACCAGATCGCGTCCTTCTACACGGGCGCCATGGCGCACGCGGGCGAGCTGTCGTTTCGGGACGCAGGCCCGTGCGACCTCGCGATCATCTCGCCCAACGACCCGGGCGCGATGCTGCGGCATGCCGAGGAGTGTCGCGAGCTCGGCATCCGGTACATCTACGACCCCGGTCAACAGTGCGCGCGAGCCGGTGGCGACGAACTGAAGGCGGGGATCATCGGCGCCGCCATTCTCATCTGCAACGACTACGAGTTCGAGCTGATTCGGCAGAAGACCGGACTTGGCGAGGGGCAGGTGCTCGAGCACTGCGAGGCGCTGGTCGTGACGCGAGGCGAGAAGGGGTCGGTCATCTACCACGACAGCCGGCGCCTCGAGGTTCCTGCCGTGCCGGCCGTCAGGGAAACCGACCCGACCGGCGTCGGCGACGCGTTTCGCGCAGGATTCATGAAGGGGTTGGCGATTGGGGCGAACCACGAGGTGTGCGGGCGACTCGGCAGCGTGGCCGCCACGTACGCCCTCGAGCACCTGGGCGGCCAGAGTCACATGTTCACCTGGCAGGAGTTCCAGGAGCGGTATGCGCGCCACTTCGGGGCCGGGGCGTTTGCAGGCTGATGCCTGGCGCGCGGGCCTCGTGGCGCTGGTGCTGGCAGCCTCGACGACCTGGGCCGCCCTCCTGTGGTGGGCGCCGATCGCGCTTGCCGGTGTGACCGCCCGCGGGAGCGGGGGCCTCGTGCCCCTCGCGTCGTACGCGGCAGGTCGCACCGTGTGCCACCAGCGGCCGGAGCGGTCGTTCACCGTCGCCGGCATTCGACAGCCCGTCTGTGCGCGCTGCGCCGGGCTCTATCTCGGCGCACCCCTCGGTGTGGCGTGTGCCATCGCCGTGGCGCGACGGAAGGACCGCCGTCGAGCGGCGCAGATCCCGCCACGCGTGGCGCGCCGCGTGGTCGCGTGGGCGGCGGCACCGATGCTGGCCACCATCGCCATCGAGTGGAGCAGGGCGGCCCAGCCCGGGAATGGCCTCCGCTTCGTGCTCGCCGTTCCACTGGGCGCTGCCGTCGGATGGGTGACTGCCGCGGCGACCCTGCGCCAGATTGACGAAGGGCTGGAGTAAACTAGCGCCACGCTCATGGCAGGCCCGACCGCGTCCGTGACTCCCTCGCTCACGCCCCTCACCGCCGCATTGCTCGCGGTGTGTGCCTGGTTCGTTCCGGGCGTCGGACACCTCTGGCTCAGGCGAACCCAGAAGGGCATCGTGTTCCTCGCCGTGCTGCCAGTGATGTTCGCCATCGGGCTCGCGCTCCAGGGTCGGCTCTTCCCGTTTCACATACCTGAGCCGCTCGTGGCGCTCGCCGCCCTCGCCGACCTTGGCATCGGTGCGCTCTACTTCGTGGCCTGGGGACTCGGCCTCGGCGCGGGCAACGTCGTGGCGCCGAGCTACGAGTACGGCAACACGTTCCTCATCGTCGCCGGCCTGCTGAACGTGCTCGTCGCGCTCGATGCGTACGACATCGCCGTGGGGCGCAAGTAGCCGTCGCACAGAACGCGCATGCACAGCCACCTGCTGCTTCTCGTTGTGTTCTCAGCCCTGACCTCGCTGGTGTTCGCCGTGCTGCAGCGGGACACGCCGCGCGAGCAGGGTCGGCTGTGGCTCCTGCTGTTCGCCGGGTTCCTGGGCGCGGCGCTGGTGCTGGGCTGGGTCATGTACCCGTTCCCAGGCGGACCAGCCTGACCCCTCGGGCGCGGCCACTCCCCGTGTCATCGGTTCAGCCTCAGGATTCCCGCACGCGCGGGCCCCATGCGTGGATCCGTTCGTGGTGGCCGGCTGCCGTCTGGGCCACGGCGATCTTCACAGCGTCCTCACTGCCCGGGGCAGCCCCGCACGGGCCGGGTTTCGACAAGCTCGCGCACGGTGTGGCATACGCCGTGCTGGCGGTGCTGGTGGCGCGAGGCCTCGCCGACCGTTGGCGGCGGGCCGTGACCCCGAAGATGGCCTGGCTGACCGTGCTGATCGCGACGCTCTACGGCGTGACCGATGAGTATCACCAGACGTTCGTGCCGTCGCGCAGCGCCGAGGGGCTTGACGTGGTGGCCGACGCGGTCGGGGCCTTTGCAGGTGCGGGCGCCGCCTGGGCGTGGGGTTATACTTCCAGTCGAGCAAAGAGCCATGTCATACGAGAACCTCATCCTCACCCACGAGGGGCCGGTGGCGATCGTCACGATCAACCGGCCGGCCGTCCTCAACGCGCTGAACGGTCGGACCATTGACGAGCTGCGGCGGGTCATGCTCGAGGTCCGGCACGACCCGGAAATCCGCGTCGTCATCGTGACCGGGGCAGGCGACCGGGCGTTCGTGGCCGGCGCCGACATCACGGAGCTCGCCGAGCAGGACCCTGCCGGTGGCCGTGAGATGGCGCTGAAGGGGCAGCACGTGTTCGACCTGGTCGAGCAGCTCGGCAAGCCCGTCATCGCCGCGATCAACGGCTTCGCCCTGGGCGGTGGCTGCGAGCTGGCCATGGCGTGCACCTTCCGGATCGCCGCGGACACGGCGAAGCTGGGGCAGCCGGAGATCAACCTCGGGATCATTCCAGGCTACGCGGGGACCCAGCGGCTTGTCCGACTGGCCGGGCGCGACCGGGCGATGGACCTCACCCTGACGGGCCGGCACGTGTCCGCCGACGAGGCGCACGCGATGGGGCTCGTCACACGAGTCGTCCCCGCGGCGTCGTTGATGGACGAGGTGCGGGCGCTGGCGGCCCAGCTGGCGGCGAAGCCGCCCCTGGCAGTCCGCTTCGCCATGGACGCGATCAACCGCGGCCCTGACATGCCGTTTCGTGAAGGCTGTGCCCTCGAGGCAGCGTTGTTTGGCCTTGCCGCGGCCACCGAGGACATGCGCGAGGGAACGCGGGCGTTTCTCGAGAAGCGCAAGCCGGCGTTCCGGGGCCGCTAGTGCGCCACACGAGCGACGCGCCACCGGTCGCCGACGCCCGGGGCCTTCGCCTGGCCCTCGTGGTCTCTCGCTTCAACTCCGAGGTCACGTCGCGTCTGCTGGACGGGGCCCGGTCAGCGTTGGCGAAGGCGGGGTCGCAGCCGAGCGCCGTCGAGACGTTCGAGGTGCCTGGCGCCTTCGAGATCCCGTTCGCCGCGCGCGCCGCCGCCAGCACGGGTCGCTTCGACGCCGTCGTGTGCCTCGGCTGTGTCATTCGCGGCGAGACGCCGCACTTCGAGTACATCTCGTCGGCGGTCGCGCACGGTGTGGCGGCAGCCTCCGGTGCGACCGGGGTGCCCATCACCTTTGGCGTGCTGACGACCAACACGCTTGAAGAAGCGCTGGCGCGCTCGGAGGAAGGGCCGTCGAACAAGGGGTGGGAGGCCGCGTCTGCGGCCATCGACATGGCGAAGCTCGTCCGGCGGATGCACGTGGCCAGGGTGCCGGGCCAGCGCGTGTGATGTCCGAACCACTGTCCCGGGAGGCGCGACGCCGCGCGCGCAGGGCGGCGCTGCAGATGCTCTACGAGTGGGAGGTCGGCGGGCTCGACCTCGACGAGGTGCGCGAGGTCTACCGCGCCATGCAGCAGACACCGCTCGACGATGAGGAAGAGCGGTTTGCGACAGGCCTGCTGCGCGGCACCGTCTCGCGACTACACGAGGTGGACGCGCTGATCGCGAGCCAGGCCGAACACTGGCGACTCGAGCGCATGGCGCTCGTCGACCGGGCCATCCTCCGGTTGGCCGTGTTCGAGTTGCTGGCAGCGCCGGCGACCCCGAGGCCGGTCGTCATCAACGAGGCGATCGAGCTGGCGAAGACGTTCAGCACGGATGCGGCGGTGAAGTTCGTCAACGGGATACTCGACGGCGTGGCCAAGCGGGTCGCCGAGGGCCCGCCCGACGATGTGCCGGCGCCGCGGCCCGAGACACCATGAGCCATCAGGACGTACAAATCGCGCAGCGTCGGGCCAACTTCGAGGCCCTCGTCGCCCTCGGCGTCGCGCCCTACCCGAGCGGTTTCGCCCGCACGCATCGCATCACCGATCTCGTTGCCGAGCACGGTGACCGGGCGGCCGGCGACCTCGAGCAGGCGCACGTCACGGCGGCGGTTGCGGGTCGCATCCTGGGAGTCCGCAGCTTCGGCAAGGCTTCCTTCCTCGTGCTCACGGACGGGGTGGCCAGGGTCCAGGTCTACATTCGCCAGGATGCCCTGCCCGAGCGCGATTTCGCGGCGTTCAGGCTGCTCGACTACGGCGACATCATCGGCGTGAGCGGGCGGTTGTTCCGGACGCGGACCAACGAGTTCTCGATCTGGGCATCGGGGCTCGAGTTTCTCGCCAAGTGCTTCGTGCCGCTGCCCGAGAAGTGGCACGGGCTGCAGGACGTCGAACTCCGGTACCGGCAGCGCTATCTCGACCTCATCGTCAATCCGGACGTGCGTCGCGTGTTCGAGGTCCGCAGCCGCGCCGTTGCAGCCATCCGCGAGTTCTACCTGGCGCGCGGGTTCCTCGAAGTCGAGACGCCCATGATGCAGCCCCTCGCGGGGGGCGCGCTCGCGCGGCCGTTCGTGACGCACCACAACGCGCTCGACATGGACCTGTTCCTGCGGATCGCGCCGGAGCTCTACCTGAAGCGGCTGGTCGTCGGGGGCATGGAGCGCGTGTTCGAAATCAACCGGAACTTCCGCAACGAGGGCATCTCGACGCAGCACAATCCCGAGTTCACGATGCTCGAGTCGTACGAGGCTTACGCCGACTACAACGACGTGATGGCGATGATCGAGGAACTGATCGTCCACGTGGCCACGGCGACGCTCGGCGTCGGGGAGCTCGAGTTCGGGGATTGCCGGATCGCGCTTGGGCGTCCCTTCCGGCGGCTCTCCCTTCGCGAGGCCGCGGCGGAGCGGGCCTCGGAACGTCTGGGCGAACTCGTCTCACCTTCCGACCTCCGCGTCGCCGACCGGGCGACCCGCATCGCCCGCCGGCTCGACGTGGGGGTGGAAGCGAGCGACGGTCCCGGGAAGGTCGCCACGAAGGTGTTCGAGGCACTCTGGCAGGAGTCGCTGGTCGAGCCAACCTACGTCTACGATTTTCCGACCGAGGTGTCGCCTCTCTCCAAGCAGCGCCCGGACGATCCAGATACCGTCGAACGGTTCGAGCTCTACATCGGCGGCTTCGAGGTGGCCAACGGCTTCAGCGAGCTCAACGATCCCGAGGAACAGCGCCGGCGCTTCGAGGACCAGTTGCGGCAGCGTCAGGCGGGCGATGCCGAGGCGCACGCGATGGACCTCGACTACCTCTGGGCCCTGCAACACGGGTTGCCACCGACCGGGGGCGTGGGCGTCGGCATCGACCGGCTCGTGATGCTGCTTTCCGGCTGCCCCTCGATCAGGGACGTCATCTTGTTCCCCTTGATGCGACCACGCGCGGAGTGACGCCGCATGGGGCTGCCCTTCGAGCTCTACGTGGCGCTGCGCTACCTGCTGGCGAGGCGCAAACAGGCCTTCATCTCCCTGATCTCGTTCGTCTCCATCCTGGGGGTGGCCGTCGGCGTCATGGCGCTGGTGATCGCCCTCGCCCTGATGACCGGGCTCCAAGGCGAGCTCCGCGACCGCATCGTCGGGTCGGCCGCCCACGTCTACGTGTGGAAGCTGGGCGAAGGTGGCATCACCGATTACGAGTCCGAGGCGAAGGCGCTGATCAAGGTGCCGGGTGTGCTGGGCGCGGCTCCGGCCATGCTGGGCAAGGCGCTCGTCAACACCGAGCGGGCCGAGGCGTTCATCACCCTCAAGGGGGTGGACGCACGGCTCGAGCGTGACGTGACCGAAATCGCGCGCGCCCTGCAGAGCGGCAGCCTCGACGACCTGGAACGCAGCTCCGCTGAGGGGCTCGAGGGCATCGCGATCGGCCGGGAGCTGTCGAATCAGCTCGGTGCGGCCGTGGGCGACGTCGTGACCGTGCTCACGCCCCACGGCTCGCTGTCGCCCATGGGGATGCTGCCGCGCACCCGTCGGCTGCGCGTCGTCGCGGTCTTCTCGATGGGGCTCTACGAGCTCGACGCTGCCTACGGGTTCGTCTCGCTCCGGGTCGCCGGGCGGCTGCTCGACCGCGCCCATCCGGACTTCATCCAGCTGCGCGTCGACGACATCTACGCCGCGCCTGACATTGCCGACGAGATCCCGCGCCGGTTGGGCGAGCGCTATCTGACACAGGACTGGGCCGACATGAACCGGTCGCTGTTCTCGGCCCTGTGGCTCGAGAAGATGGCCATTTCCATCACGATCGGGCTCATCGTGACGGTGGCCGCGCTCAACATCGTCGCGTCGCTCGTGCTGCTGGTCATGGAGAAGAGCCGCGACATCGCGATTCTCAAGACGATGGGGGCGTCGGCCGGGAGCGTGATGCGGATCTTCGTCCTGCAGGGGCTCATCATCGGCCTGATCGGCACGGCTGTTGGGGCCGCCGGCGGGCTGGCCCTTGCGACCGTGCTCGACCGGTATCGCCTGATCCGCCTCCCCATGGACGTGTACCAGGTGTCGTACGTCCCGTTCACGATTCAGCCCCGCGATTTCATCATCGTGATCGTGGTGGCCGTGCTGATCTGCCTGGTCGCCACGATCTACCCATCGCGGCAGGCGTCCCGGCTCGACCCCGCCGAGGCTCTGAGGTACCAGTGACGGGTGCGTTCGTGCACGTGGCCGGGCTCAACAAGTCGTTCCGCGCGGGACGCGAGACGATCCACGTGTTGCGCGACCTCGACCTCGAGGTCGGCGCGGGCGAGATGGTCGCCGTCATCGGCGCGTCGGGCGTCGGCAAGAGCACGCTGCTCCACCTGCTCGGGGGGCTCGACACGGTTGACGCCGGCCGGATCCGCATCGGCGAGGTCGACGTGACGGCGATCGACGACGCGGAGCGCGTGGCGTTCAGGAATCGGCGAGTCGGCTTCGTGTTCCAGTTTCACCACCTGCTGCCCGAGTTCAGCGCGCTCGAGAACGCCGAGATGCCGATGCGCATCGCGCGGCAGCCGGCGGGCGAGGCGCGGGCGCGCGCCGAGCGCCTGCTGCGGCGCGTCGGGCTTGGCGAGCGACTTGCGCACCGGCCTGGCACGTTGTCGGGCGGCGAGCAGCAGCGGGTCGCGCTGGCGCGGGCCTTGGTGATGGAGCCGTCGCTGTTGCTGGCCGACGAGCCCACCGGCGACCTCGACGAGCACACGGCCGACGCGCTGCACGGCCTGCTTCGCGACGTGCACCGGGAGTGGCACATCACCTCGGTGATTGCGACGCACAACATGCGCCTCGCCACGGCGTGCGATCGCGTGCTGAGGCTGGCCGAGGGACGCCTGCACCCCGCGTGACGGCTGGCCGTCACGCCGAACACCTGCCGGCGGCGGCGGTCGCGCCCAAGTCTCGTTGTGGCCCCGAGGCCTTGTCTTATAATGAAGACGCTGTTTCCCTGACCCGGCAAATCGGTTTTCACGGGGCTCTCGATGTTCGAGCGGTACACGGAACGGGCGCGACGGGTTCTCTTCTTCGCGCGCTACGAGGCGAGCCAGCTTGGCAGCATCTCCATTGAGACCGAGCACCTGTTGCTCGGGCTCATCCGGGAGGGCAAGGGGCTGACGAGCCGGATCTTCGCGCGGTCGCATCTCTCGCTCGAGCAGATCCGCAAGGAAATCGAGGGCCGCACCGTCTTCCGGGAGAAGGTGTCGACCTCGGTCGAGATCCCGTTCAGCGCCGAGACGAAACGCGTGCTGCAGTTTGCGGCCGAGGAGGCTGACCGGCTGCTGCACAACTACATCGGGACCGAGCACCTGCTGCTCGGCATCCTTCGCGAGGAGCGATCGGTCGCGGCGACCATCCTGATGGAGAAGGGCATGCGCCTGACCGGTGTCCGCGAGGACATCGTGCAGCTGCTCAACGAGAAGACCTCGCTGTCGAGGGTGAAAGAGACGCCGCTGCTGGCCGAGTTCAGCCGCGACCTCACCGAGGCTGCGCTCAAGAACGCGCTGGATCCGCTCGTGGGACGCGACAACGAGGTGGAGCGGGTGCAGCAGGTGCTGTGCCGCCGCACCAAGAACAACGCGGTCCTCATCGGCGAGCCTGGCGTGGGCAAGACGGCCATCGTCGAGGGATTGGCCCAGAAGATCGTCCACGGCGACGTTCCGCACTTTCTCGCCGACAAGCGCCTGCTGGCGCTCGACATCTCGCTGATCGTGGCCGGCACGAAGTACCGCGGGCAGTTCGAGGAGCGCCTGAAGGCGATCATGAAGGAGCTCATCGAGAACCCGAACATCATCGTGTTCATCGACGAGCTCCACACGCTGGTGGGCGCCGGGTCGGCCGAGGGGTCGCTCGACGCGGCCAACATCCTGAAGCCGGCGCTGTCGCGTGGGGAGATCCGCTGCATCGGCGCCACGACCCCGGCCGAGTATCGCAAGTACATCGAGAAGGACCGTTCGCTCGAGCGCCGCTTCCAGGCGATCAAGGTCGACCCTCCCGGCGAGCGCGAGACCATCGAGATCCTGATGGGGGTGAAGGATCGCTACGAGTCGTTCCACCACGTCGAGTTCACGCGCGAGGCCATCGAGGCTGCGGTCTACCAGTCGAACCGGTACATCACGGACCGCTTCCTGCCCGACAAGGCCATCGATCTCATCGACGAGGCGGGCGCGCGGGCCAAGCTCCGCGAGGCCTCGTACAGCGAGGAGTTCGGCGAGATCAACCGGAACATCCGCGTCGCGGTCGAGCAGATGGAGACCGCCGTCTCGCAGAAGGACTTCGAGCGAGCGCAGTTCTTCCGTGAGCAGGAGGTGATGGCGCGCGAGAACCTCCAGTTCGTGCGCGAGCGCTTCGACGTCAAGTCGAATCAGCGGCGCATCGTCGTGGGCAAGCAGGAGGTCGATGAGGTCGTCTCGAAGTGGACCGGTGTGCCGCTGACCTCGATCAACCAGGACGAGAGCGACAAGCTGCTGCGCATGGAGGAGGAGCTCCACCGCCGCGTCATCAGCCAGGAAACGGCCATCTCCGCCCTGTCGCGCGCCATCCGGCGATCGCGGGCTGGACTCAGGGCTCCGACGAGGCCGGTCGGCAGCTTCGTGTTTCTGGGTCCCACGGGGGTGGGGAAGACCGAGCTGGCGCGAGCGCTGGCGAACTTCCTCTTCGGCGCCGACAGCGCGCTCATCCGGTTCGACATGTCCGAGTACATGGAGAAGCACTCGGTGTCGAAGCTCATCGGCTCGCCGCCCGGCTACGTCGGGCACGAGGAGGGGGGGCAGCTCACGGAGAAGGTGAAGCGCAACCCGTACTCGGTCGTGCTGCTCGACGAGATCGAGAAGGCGCACCCTGACCTGTTCAACATCCTGCTGCAGGTGTTCGAGGACGGCCACCTGACCGACGGGCTGGGCAACCGGGTGAACTTCAAGAACACGATCATCATCATGACGTCGAACATCGGCGCGCGCTTCATCCAGAAGAAGGCGTCGATGGGCTTCCAGGCGCCCGACCCCCGGGAGGTCGTCAAGAGCGTCTCGGACATGGTGCTCGGCGAGGTGAGGCGCACCTTCAACCCGGAGTTCATCAACCGGATCGACGAGATCATCGTGTTCGACCCGCTGTCGGACGATGACCTGCGGCGGATTACGCGGCTGCTCATCGATCAGGTGAACGAGAACCTGCGCGACCGGCAGCTCCTCCTCGACGTGAAGCCCGAGGTCGTCGACTGGGTCATCGACGTGACCTGCAAGGACCGGTCCTATGGAGCCCGCCCGCTTCGACGGGCCATTCAGCGCTACATCGAGGACCCGCTGGCCGAAGAGCTCATCCGCGGGCACCTGCGAGGGGGTGACCTCGAGATCTACCTGGAGGACGGCACCCTCCACTATCGAATTCCCGGACAGTCGCAGGCCGGCCGCCGGCTAGCCACGAACGTCTAACATCCTGTAAACTAATCGCTTGGCCTGCCAGCCGAGGCCGCGGTATCTCTGTGTCCGCGGCGCGCCGACCCCGGGAGGCCGACACGCGACATGACGACGCGCGACTGCAGAGTGAGCATATGCGGGGCCATATTGGGGCTCCTGTTGGCAGCGGCGCCCCTGGCCGCCCAGGTGCCAGCCTCGCCCGCCGCCGCGCAGCCCCAGGCGGCTCCCCAGCCGCCCGACGGCTCGCCGCCCGTGGTCCGCACGATCGAGCTGGCGTTTCCCCGGCAGGGCAACGTCTCGGTCATCGAGCCCCAGACCTACCTGTATTACCTCCAGACGAAGCCGAGCCGGCCGTCTGACGGCGTCTTCGTTCCGTACGACGAGCAGACGGTGCTCGACGACTTCCGCCGCCTGTGGAACACGAACTTCCTCGACGACCTGTGGATCGAGGTCCGCGACGTGCCGTACCCGAACGGCGTCATCGGCAAGTACATCGTGTTCAACATGGAGGAGCGCCAGCGGGTCAAGATTGTCGAGTTCGTCGGATCGAAGAAGCTCGAGCAGACCAAGATCGACGAGCAGCTGAAGGAGAAGGGGGCGCAGATCCGCCTCGACTCCTTCATCGATCCAGGCCTGATCCGCCGCGTCGAGGGCATCATCCGCGAGATGCTGTCCGAGAAGGGGCATCTCGGCGGCGAGGTCACCCACGAGACCCGCGAGGTCTCGGGCGGGCCGAAGCTGGTCAACCTCACGTTCAACATCAGCGAGGGGCCACAGTACAAGATCCGCCAGATTGACTTCGTCGGTAACGAAGCCATCAGCGACGGGAAGCTCAAGGGCAAGATGAAGGAGAACAAGGAGCAGTGGTTCCTTTCCTTCATCACCGGCCGAGGCACGTACCAGGAGAACAAGTTCGAGGAGGACGCGGAGAAGGTCGTCGAGTACTACCGCGATCGCGGGTACATCGGCGCCCGGGTCGGCCAGCCGGAGGTCCGCACGCTCCAGGACTCGTCCGACAGCAAGATCCGGTGGATCGAGCTGCGTGTCCCGGTGTCCGAAGGGCGACGCTACCGAGTGGGCAAGTTCGAGTTCGCGGGCAACGAGGTCGTCAAGGGTGAATCGCTGCGCCCGCTCTTCAAGATGAAGGAGGGCGAGTACTACGCGGAGAAGAACGTCCGCAAGGGACTCGAGAAGGCACGCGAGGTCTACGGCGCCGGTGGCTACTTCGAGTTCACGGCGTTTCCCGAGCTGCAGCCGCGCGACCTGGTCGACGTGCAGACGGGCGAACAGGCGCCGCTCCTCGCGGTCGAGGGGGCGGGCCCTCCCATCGTCGACGTGACGATGCGGGTGCAGGAAGGAAAGCAGTACTTCATCAACCGGATCACGTTCTTGGGCAACACGACCACGCGCGACAACGTGATTCGGCGCGAAATGCGGATCTACGAGAACGGCGTCTTCAACACCGAGTCGCTGAAGTTCAGCATCCGCCGGCTGAACCAGCTGGGGTACTTCAAGAACCTCGAGGGCGATGCGGTCAATGTCGAGAAGGCGCCGGGGTTCGACAACAAGGTCGACGTCACCCTCAAGTTCGAGGAGCAGAACCGCAACCAGTTGACGTTTGGCGCTGGCGTGTCCCAGTACGAGGGCTTCTTCGGCCAGCTCGCCTTCCAGACGGCGAACTTCATGGGGCGCGGCGAGACGCTGAGCCTGGCCATCCAGGCAGGCAGCCGGGCGCGTAACTACCAGCTCGCCTTCACCGAGCCCTTCCTGTTCGACCGGCCGATCACCGGTGCGTTCGACGTCTACAGACGCCAGATCCGCTACATCAACCAGTTCACCCAGGAGTCGACGGGCACGAACCTCGGGGTCGGTTTCCCGCTCCGGGACTTCACGCGCGCGTTCGCCGGGTACAGCTTCGAGCGAGCCCGCGTCAAGGAAATCAACCCGATCTTCTTCGACCCGGAGCTCATCGCGAACAACCCATACCTGGCGGAGATCCTCCTGCTGGGGCAGGGCGGGGTCCGGACCATCAGCAAGGTGACCCCGAGCGTCGTGCACAACACGATCGACAACCCGATCTTTCCCACCGCGGGGCGTCGGGCGACCTTCTCGATCGATCTGGCCGGGCTGGGCGGTAACACCTCGTTCTACAAGCCTCGTGCGGAGTACGCGCAGTATTTCCCGCAGAACCGTCGGCTGTCGTTCGCGTTCCGAACCCTGCTCGAGTACGTCGCGCCCTTCGGCAACACCCTCGAGCTGCCGATCTTCGAGCGCCTGGCGCTCGGCGGCGAGTACAGCGTCCGCGGCTTCGACGTCCGGAGCATCGGGCCCCGCCTCGACACCGGGTTGGTGTACGGCGGCAACAAGAGCGTGCTGTTCAACTTCGAGTACTTGATCAGCATTGCCGGGCCCGTGCGCCTGGTGCTCTTTTACGATGCCGGGCAGGTGCGGAACCAGGGTGAGCGGCTGACGCTCGACGAGTTCAAGACGTCGACGGGCGCCGAGGTTCGTTTCTTCATGCCCGTGCTCAACGTGCCGTTCCGCCTCATTTTCGCGGCGAATCCGCAGCGGTCGGGCGTCCTCGACAACAACCTTCAGCCGCAAGAGGCGTTCACGTTCCGATTCGCCGTGGGCTCGACGTTCTAGCCCGGCTCGACCAACTCCGCTCTGCTCATGAAAGGACAGCCAGGAATGAAACCCGTGCTACTGACCCTTGCGCTCGGACTCGCGATGACCGGCGCGCCCGCGTTCGCCCAGACTCCACCAGCCGGCCAGACACCGCCGGCAGCGCCTCCCCAGCAGCCGGCCGCGCCTGCCGCACCGGCGGCGGCCGCGCCACGCCCGTTCCCCGAGGGGGCCAAGGTGGCCTACCTCAACATCCAGCGGATTGCCAGCGAGTCTGCGGAGGGGAAGGTCGCCACGGCCAGGGTGAAGGCGCTCAACGACAAGAAGCTCCAAGAGCTGCAGGACCGGCAGAAGGCCATCCAGGCCAGCCAGCAGAAGCTCCAGACGAGCGGCGCGCTTCTGAGCGACCAGGCGCGCGTCCAGCTCGAGAAGGAGGTCGAGCGGCTGCAGGTGGACCTGCAGCGCGCGACCCAGGACGCGCAGACGGAGGTGCAGGAGCTGCAGCAGGAGCTGCAGCTGGACTTCCAGAAGAAGCTCGTCCCGATCATCAACGCGGTGGCCGCCGAGCGGGGCCTGTTCATGGTGTTCAGCCAGGCCGATTCAGGCCTGGTCTGGGCCGACACCGGGCTCGACCTCACCGAACTGGTCATCAAGCGGTTCGATACGGTGCTGGCGCCGACGGCGCCGAAGCCCCAGGACGAGTAAGCGCTCGCGGGACGGAGACCCTCTCCCCGTGAGCGCTCCTCAGCCGTTCGATCGCCTCTGCCACCGGTATCCTTCGCTGCTGTTCGACGTCGTCACGGTCCTCGAGCCTGGTCGACGGGTCGAGGCGGTGAAGAACGTCACCGTCAACGAGGACTTCTTCCAGGGGCATTTCCCTGGGGCGCCGTTGATGCCAGGCGTGTTGATCATCGAGGCGCTCGTGCAGGTGGCCTCGCTGCTCACGTTGCGTCAGGCCGACGGACGTCGTGAGCGCGTGTGGCTGCGGGGCGTGGATCACGCGAAGTTCCGCCGCCAGGTCGTGCCAGGCGACTGCGTGCACCTCGAGGTCGCCCTGGCACGACGGCGGGCGGCGTTGGTTCAGTTGAAGGGCGTGGCTCGGGTTGGCGAGCACGTCGTGGCCGAGGCCGATCTGCTGCTCGCGATCGCCCCCCCGGGCACCGAGGTCCACGCATCGGCTATCGTGCACGAGGGTGCCCGTATTGGTGAGGGGACGTACGTCGGGCCTGGCGCGACCATCGGTCCGCACGTCGTGGTGGGGCGACGCTGCCACGTGGGCGCCTCGGCGGTCGTCGATGGCTGGACCGAGATCGGCGACGACACCGAGATCTACCCGTTCGCGTCCCTCGGTCTGCCCCCCCAGGACCTGAAGTACCAGGGAGCGCCGACGCGACTGGTGGTCGGTCGGCACAACATCTTCCGGGAGTTCGTCACCGTGCACCGCGGCACGGAGCACGGGGGCGGCATCACCACGATTGGCGACCACAACCTGTTCATGGCGTACGCGCACGTGGCGCACGACTGTCACGTGGGCAGCCACACGATCTTCGGCAACGGCGCGACGCTGGGAGGGCACGTCACCGTCGAAGACTACTCGACGATCTCGGCCTTCTCGGGCGTGCACCAGTTCTGCCGCGTGGGACGCCACGCCTTCATCGGCGGCTACTCGGTCGTCACCAAGGATGCGATGCCGTTTGCGAAGTCGGTCGGCAACCGTGCGCGCATCTTCGGCCTCAACTCCATCGGGCTCGTACGTCGAGGGTTCTCGCCCGACACGGTCCGCAAGCTTCGGCAGGCCTACCGGTATCTGCTCGTGTCGAAGCTCAACACGACCCAGGCGCTCGCGCAGATCGAGCAGGATCCCGACCTGCAGTGCGATGAGGTGCGATACCTCGTCGAGTTCATCAGGACGTCGCGCCGGGGCGTCACGCTGCGTCGCGGAAGCCGTCGGGCGGACGATGGCCCCGACAGCTAGGGGAGACGGGAGACGAGGGTGTCGCGCGTAGGCCTGATCGCCGGCAACGGGCAGTTTCCGTTTCTCGTGCTCAGTGCGGCGCACCGGATGGGCCACGACGTGACCGTGGTGGCGATCAAGGAGGAGGTGTTCCCGTCGCTCGAGGAGGCCGCGGTCGCGGCCGGCGCCGGCTACCACGCCGTGTCGCTCGGCGAACTCGGCAAGGCGATCTCGATCCTCAAGAACGCCGGGGCCTCGCAGGCCGTGATGGCCGGGCAGGTCAAACACACCAAGATCTTCTCGGGCATCGTGCCCGACATGACCCTCCTGTCGGTGCTGATGCGCCTCAAGGCCAAGAACACTGATGCGATCATCGCCGCGGTGGCCGACGTGCTCGCGTCGCGCGGCATCGAACTGCTCGACTCCACCGTCTTCCTCCAGCCGTTGATGGCCAGCGAGGGACCCCTGACGCGTCGTCGACCGTCCGCCGACGAGGCGGAAGACTTCGCCTTCGGATACGCGATGGCCGATTCGGTCGCGGGGCTCGACATCGGCCAGACGATCGTGGTCCGCGACCGCGCAGTCGTCGCCGTCGAGGCCATGGAAGGCACCGATGAGGTGATTGCCCGCGCCGGACGGCTCGCAGGCCCAGGCACCAGGGTGGTGAAGGTCGCCAAACCCAATCAGGACATGCGATTCGACGTTCCCGTGGTGGGGGTGCCGACCATCGAGGCGATGAGAAGCGCGGGCGCCAGCGCGCTGTCCGTCGATGCCGGCCAGACGCTGTTCATCGATGGTGACGCCGTGATCGACGCGGCGAACGCCAGCAGGATTGCCATCGTCGGCCGTCCAAAGACACGCGAAGGCAGGGCCTGACCCGTGATCCACGACACTTCACGTGCGCGTGTGGCGGCCATCGGCGTCGGCTACCTCGGCCGACACCACGCCCGCATCCTTTCGCAGCTCGACGGCGTTGAGCTGGTGGCCGTCGTCGACATCAACCACAAGCGTGCCGAAGAGGTGGCAGCGGCGGCGGGAACCGTCGCGCTGTCCGATGTCGGCGAACTGCTGGGGATGAGCCTCGACGCCGTGACGGTGGCCGTGCCCACCGAGGCACACCACGCGGTGGCGAGACCCTTTCTGGAGAAGGGCGTGTCGGTGCTCGTCGAGAAGCCCATGGCGCGAACGCTCGAGGAGGCCGACGAGCTCATCGTCGCATCGGAGACTTCCGGCGCGACCCTCGCCGTGGGTCACACCGAGCGCTTCAACCCCGCCGTCACGGCAGCCCTGTCCCTGGTCTCGAACCCGGGTTTCGTCGAAGTCCACCGCCTGGGCACATTCCCCGAGCGAAGCCTCGACATCGACGTGGTGTTCGACCTGATGATCCACGATCTCGACGTGCTGCTGGCGGCCGTGCCGGGCGACGTCGTCGGGCTCGAGGCCGTCGGGGTCCCGGTGTTGACGGGCCGCGTCGACATCGCCAACGCGCGCGTGCGGTTCTCGTCGGGCTGCATCGCCAATGTGACCGCGAGCCGGATCAGCAGGGATCGCGTGAGGAAGGTGCGGTTCTTCCAGCAGGATGCCTACATCTCGATCGACTACGCGAGCCAGGAGGTCGAGCATTGGCGGCTGGCCCGCGGCAGCGCCGAGCGCCCTGACATCGTCGGCGGCCGGGTCGAGGTGATGCGAGACGAGCCGCTCAGGATCGAGATCGCCGACTTCGTGAACGCCGTGCGGACCGGGCAGCGTCCCCGCGTCACGGGGGGCGACGGCCGCAAGGCGCTGGCCCTTGCTCGACAGGTGAGCGACGCCATCGCGCAGGGTCAGCAGACGCCGAGGGGTGGAAGATGATGGCCGACGAGGCCGAGCGCCTGTGGGAGACGCACGACATCCTCGCATTGGGCACACGGGCCGACGAGGCCCGGCGCCAGCGACATGGCGATCGCGTCACGTTCGTGCGCGTCGCCACCCTGGCGCTCGACACGGCCCGCGAGGCACGGTGGTCGTCCGCGGCCCGCGAGATCCGGATCGCCGGTCGGCCGCACGATGTGACCGCGGCCGAGCAGGCAATCGACTCGGTCGTCCGCCGCGCCGAAGGCAGGCCGGTGACGGCCTTCTCGCTCGCCGAGCTGCAGGCCCTCGCACCAGACCGTGCGGGCTTCGTTGACGTGCTCAGGAGGCTGTTCGGCGCTGGCCTCACCAGTGTGGCGTCGGCAGACGTGGACGGCCTCGAAGACTTGCGGCAGCCTGTCGAGGCGGTCCTGGCGGCCGACGGACACATCGCGCGCTTCACGGTCGCCCGGGCGACGCACGAAAGCCCCGTGCCGTTGTTCCTGGCGGTCCGCGCCCTCCAGAAGACCACGGGTGCCGTGCGAGCGTTTGCGCCCCTGCCTCGGTCGGTCGACGGGTCGAGACCCACGACCGGCTACGAAGACGTCAAGTCGGTGGCCATCGCACGACTGCTGCTCGACAACGTCGGGTCGATCCAGGTGGACTGGGCGTTGCACGGTCCGAAGCTCGCGCAGGTCGCGCTGCTCTTCGGTGCCGACGACCTCGACGCGGTGCCAGTCGAGGACGAGTCGGCCGACGGGCGTCGGCGCGCACCGCTCGAAGAGGTGAAGCGGAACATCCGGGCGGCCTCACTGACCGCGGTCGAGCGAGATGGTCGTTTCGGAGTACTGGAGTCATGACCGCCGTCAGGGTGGGGGCCGTCGAGTACCTGAACGCCAGGCCCCTCGTGCACGGACTGGGAGCGGCCGGCCTGTTCTCGGTGCGGTTCGACGTGCCGTCGCGGTGTGCCGATCTGCTCGCCGCGCACGCCATCGATGTCGGGCTCATCCCGGTCGCCGAGTACCGGGCCGACGACTACGTCATCGTCCCCGACGTCTGCATCGGGTCGAGCGGCCCGGTCGCCTCGGTGGCCGTCTTTTCACAGAAGCCCATCGAATCCGTGCGATCGATTGCGCTCGACACCAGCTCGCGCACGTCGGCCGCGCTCGTGCGTGTGCTGTGCGCCGAGCGGTGGGGAATCGCGCCCCTGCCGACGATGCTCCAAGGGGCGGATGCCGCGCTGCTCATCGGCGATCCGGCCCTCGAAACCGATCCCGGCCAGTACGGCGTCCTGAAGATCGACCTCGGCGCCGAGTGGAGAGCCCTCACGGGGCTGCCCTTCGTCTGGGCGTTGTGGGCAGGTCGCGAGTCCGTGATGTCGGCCGATGTCTGTCGAGCGTTGCAGGCGGCGCGCGACCGGGGACGAGAGGCGATCGCGATGATTGCCGAGGACTACGCGTGCGGCGATTCGAGCAGAGCCCGGCGAGCCGTCGAGTATCTCAGGACGAACATCGGATACGACCTCGATGCCGCACACATTGCGGGGCTCGAACGTTTCCTCTCGTCGGCCGCCGCGGCCGGCGCGATCCCACGCGCAGGCGGACTCCGGTTGGCCCGACCGGCGGCGACCGCGCCCGTCGGGGGCTGACACGCACGGGTGATCGCAGTATGAGCATCGACACCATCGCCGCAGGGGTGCGGAGCGGCGAACGCATCGGGTTCGACGACGCGCGAGAGCTGTATCGGGAGGCGCCGCTGGCGTTGCTGGGTGCGTTGGCCCATGGTATTCGCCTGGGGCGGCACCCGGAAGGCGTAGTCACCTACATCATCGACCGCAACGTCAACTACACGAACATCTGCGTCGCGCGCTGCAACTTCTGCGCGTTCTACCGCCCGGTGGGCTCGCCCGACGGCTACGTGCTGTCGTTTGACGAACTGTTCAGGAAGATCGACGAAACCCTGGCGGTCGGCGGACAACAACTGCTGCTGCAAGGCGGGCACAACCCTGACCTGCCGCTCGAGTGGTACCTGGACCTGTTCCGTGCTGTGAAGGCCCGGTACCCGGAGCTTCGCCTGCACGCCCTGTCGCCCCCCGAAGTCGTTCACCTCTCGCGGCTGTCGCGACTGCCCGTGCGCGAGGTCATCGATCGCCTGGTGGCCGCCGGTCTCGACAGCATTCCGGGAGGCGGCGCGGAGATTCTCGTCGACCGAGTGAGGAAGCTGCTCAACTGCTATACCAAGGCCACCGCGGACGAGTGGCTGGGGGTGATGCGCGAGGCGCACCGGGCGGGGCTCCGGACGACGGCCACGATGATGTACGGCAGCGTGGAGACGCCGGACGAACGCCTCGAGCACATGTTCCGCCTGCGGGAGCTTCAGGACGAAACGCGGGGCTTCACGGCCTTCATCGCGTGGAGCTATCAGCCCGAGCACACCGAGCTGCAGGGGGTCGAGGCCACCGCGGTCGAGTACTTGCGCACACTGGCCACCGCACGCATCGTGCTCGACAACTTTGACAACCTGCAGGCGTCGTGGGTCACCCAGGGGGGCAAGGTGGGGCAGCTCAGCCTGGCCTTTGGCGCCAACGACATGGGCAGCGTGATGATCGAGGAGAACGTCGTCCGTGCGGCCGGTGCGAGCTATTGCATGGACGAGGTGGAGATCGTCCGCAACATCGAGGACGCCGGTTTCGTGCCGAAGCGCCGGACGATGCACTACGAGATCGTTGGCGATCCCGTGTTTCGCGCCCGCGAGGTGCCGCGCCGTTTCGGACTCGACGTGGCCAAGCACGAAGGCGAGGCGTCCATCCCAAGCGAGCTGGCGTCGTACCGGGGCAGGAGCCGAGCGGCTCGTGACGCGCGGCGCAGCGAGCCGCCGGGCGGGGCCCCGACGTCGGCCCCAGAGTAGCCGGTGCAGGTCCTGATGCCCGGCGAGATTCTCGTCGTGCGTGCCGCGCACGTCCTGCCGGTGGGCACGCCGCCCGTCCGGGACGGTGCCGTCGCGATTGAAGACCACCGGATCGTCGCCGTGGGGCCGGCCGCGATGGTGCAGGCGACGGTGAGCGAGCGCGTGTCCGCAGGACGCGTGGGTGGCTCGCCCACCTTGCGGGACCTGGGGTCCGTCGCGCTGCTGCCCGGGCTGGTGAATTCGCACACGCACCTCGAGCTGTCGTGGCTCAGCGGGCGAGTGCCGCCGGCATCGACGCTGCCCGCGTGGGTGCGAACGCTGCTGGCCGCGCGAAGGGCGGCAGGTGGCGATGATGCTGCAGCCGTGGGGCCCGCGTTACGAAGCGCTCGCGAGGCTGGAACGGTGGCCGTGGGTGACATCGGCAACGGGACGTCGGCCTACGCCAGCTTGACGGAGGCCGTGTTCGACGCGGTGGCGTTCTACGAGATCATCGGGTTCGCGCCCGAGAACCCGGACCGGCTCGTGGATGCGGCCGTCGCCGAGATCGAGGCGCTGCCCTCGAGCCCGACGGTGCGGCCCGCGTTGGCCGCGCACGCGCCATACTCGGTGCATCCCGACACCCTGCGCCGCCTGGGGCGCGAGCGCCAGGAGCGCGGACGACGCCCGATGAGCGTGCACCTCGGCGAGTCGGGCGAGGAGGGCGAGTTCCTCGCCTCCGGAACCGGGGCGTGGCGTGCTCTGCTTGGCGAGCTCGGCACATGGAACCCCTCCTGGAAGGCTCCGGCCACGACCCCGGCGGCTTATCTCGAAGCCCTCGGGTTCCTCGGTCCCGGGGTGCTGGCCGTCCACGGGGTGCACCTCGGCGATGGGGACCTGGAACGGTTGGCGCGTCTCGACGTGACCCTGGTGACCTGTCCTCGGAGCAACCTGTGGACCGGGGTGGGCGCGCCGCCCATCGATCGGTTCTATGCGTCCGGAGTCAAGGTGGCAGTCGGCACCGACAGCCTGGCGAGCAACACCGACCTCAGCGTCTTCGCCGAGTTGGAAACGCTGCGTCGCCTGAGCCGAGACGTGCCGGCATCGCGTCTCATCGAGAGTGCGACGCTGAGGGGCGCCGAGGCCCTGGGCCTCGGGGCAGAGTTGGGCAGCATCGCCCCGGGCAGGCGTGCTGCGCTGGTGGCGGTCGATGTCCCGCCGTCGACAGTGGACGTCGAGGAGTATCTGGTGGGCGGGATTCCCCCGGATCGAATCCGATGGGTGACCTCGCCCGAGAGCTGGCGACTGGACAGGCCGTGCTGACCAAGCTGCGCATCTACGCATCGTTCGTGCGGGTGAACCACTCGGTGTTCGCCTTGCCGTTCGCGCTGGTCGGCGCGCTGCTCGCCGCCCGCGTGACCCCGCTGACCCTGTCGAGGGTCGGGTGGATCGTCGGGGCGATGGTCACGGCGAGGAGCGCAGCGATGGGGTTCAACCGCCTCGTTGACCGGCGGTTCGACGCCCTGAATCCGAGGACGGCGATGCGGGAGCTGCCGCGGGGGGTCATGTCGCCCCTCGAGGCGTCGGTTTTCGTCGGGGCGGCCTCCTGCGCGTTCGTGTTCTGCGCCTGGAACCTCGGACCGCTCTGCTTCGCGTTGTCGCCCGTCGCTCTCGCCATCGTGTTCTGGTATTCGCTCGCCAAGCGCGTCACGTGGATGACCCAGTTCTTCCTGGGGCTGGCCATGGCGGTGGCGCCGGTCGGCGGGTGGCTCGCGGCCGGTGGGGGCATCTCGTGGGAGCCGGTTCTCCTGGCCGTTGCGATCGGGTCGTGGGTGGGAGGCTTCGACGTGCTGTACGCCTGCCAGGACGTGGAGTTCGATCGCGCGCATGGCCTTCGATCGATCCCCGTGCGGTTTGGCATCCGCGGGGCGCTCGGCATCTCACGCCTGCTGCATGTCGTCACCATCTTCACCCTGGCGATGCTCGGCGTGACGGCTGGCCTCGGAGCGGTGTACTTCGGAGGCGTGGTCCTCGTGGCGGCCCTGCTGGCCTACGAGCAGTCGCTCGTGAGCCCGCACGACCTGTCCCAGGTCAAGCGCGCGTTTGACCTCAACGGCTACGTTGGCATCCTCTACCTCGTGATCACAGGGATTGCGCTCTATGTCGAATGAGCCTGCCGTCGGTCGCCGCAACGTGGCCCTCGCGGTCACGGGTGCCAGTGGCGCCATCTACGCCGTGCGGACCCTCGCCGCCCTGCTCGAGCAGGGGTGCGAGGTCGACGTGGTCTTGTCGGAGTTCGGCCGCCGGCTGTTGCGTGACGAAATGGGGGAGGCGGCGGCGGTCGACCGGCTGCCGGCGTTTCTCGAGGAGCGCTACGGCGCGGGCGTGCGGAAGGGGAGCCTCGTCTTGCACAGCAACCGCGACCTCGGTGCCAAGCTCGCCAGCGGCAGCCAGCGGTGCGAAGGCATGGCGATCGTGCCCTGTTCGATGAAGACGCTGGCGGGTGTCGCCCATGGGCTCTCGCGGACGTTGGTGGAGAGGGCCGCGGACGTGATGCTCAAGGAGCGGCGCCGGCTCGTGCTCGTGCCCCGGGAAACGCCCATGAGCCTGCCCCAGCTGCGCAACATGGTGACGTGCGCCGAGGCAGGGGCGATCGTGCTGCCGGCCATGCCGGCGTTTTACCACCAGCCTCGGACCATCGACGATCTGGCCGACTTCGTCGCCGGCAAGATCCTGTCCGTGCTCGGCTTCGAGCACCACCTGTACCCGTCGTGGAAGGGCTGAACCACGCGGGGCCGGACAAGCACCCGCACGCGATCGCGGGGATGTTCGACGCCATCGCGCGGCGATACGACTTCCTCAATCACCTGCTGAGCGGCGGGCTCGACCGGCGCTGGCGCGCGCGTGCGGTGCGCGAGCTGGCGTTCCAGGGGCACGAGGTCGTGCTGGATCTCTGTACCGGGACGGCCGACCTCGCGATTGCGGCGATCGAGGCGCGGCAGGGCGCGGCGCGGCGCGTGCTGGGCGTCGACTTTGCGGGCGAGATGCTCCGGATCGGGCAGCAGAAGCTGCGGGCGGCCTCGCACGATGGCAGGGTCCCGCTCGTGCGCGGCGATGCCGTGCGCCTGCCGGTGGCATCGGCCTCCGTGCACTGCGCGATGGTCGCGTTTGGCATCCGCAACGTGGTCGACCCGGCCGCCGCCTGTGTCGAGGTGCACCGGGTGCTACGTCCGGGTGGGCGTTTCGCCGTGCTCGAGTTCGCCATGCCCAGGACACCGGTGCTGCGCAGCGTGTATGCCTGGTACTTCCGTCACGTGCTGCCGAGGATCGGGCGCGCCGTCTCGCGGCACGACGCGGCCTACGACTACCTGCCGGCATCGGTTGGCACGTTCTTCCCTCCGGAGACGTTCATCGCCATCGTCGAACGTGCCGGGTTCACGCGCGTTCGTGCCATCCCCCTGACCTTCGGCATCGTCTATCTCTATGTGGCGGAGAAGCCCCGGGCCACCGGGGAAACGGCCGGAGGGATGGGCCGCGGGGGCGCTTCGAACGGGCCGGCTGCTACAATGATGTGATCGGCTCATGTACTTCGATTTTGACGACAGGCGTCCGGACACCCCGACGCTCGACGCCCCGATGTCACGCCGCGAGGCGGGCGTGCTCTCGGTGTTCCTGCACCTGGTCGTCCTTCTGGCCCTGATCTACGCTCCCAGGATCCCCTGGGTGCAGGCCGCGATGGTGCGCGCGCAGCAGGCCGTCGAGCAGCGGGTGGCCCAGCAGATCGAGCGCCTGCAGCGAGACCAGCCACGCTACGTCTTCGTGCAGCCGCGGATCGACACCCCGGCCCCGGCGCCACCGCCCAGGGCGTTTTTCTCGGATCAGGACCGCGTGGCGCGATCGGTCGAGCGCGCACCCGTGCCGGAGAATGAACTCCCGTTCTCACGGGGCAACACGACCGAGTTCGTCGAGTCGCAGCAGAGCGCTCGCGCGCGCGGACAGGGTCCGGCGCCAGAGCCGGGCGACGCGGCAGCCCAAGGTGACCAGGCCCAACGTTCGAACGGCGGCAGCACGGCCTACCTGGGCACCCGGCCAGGCGCCTCGACGAACCCGGGAACCGCGCGCGCCGCGGGGGGGAACCTGGGCGACGCGCTCCGCAATCTCGATCGCTACGTCCAGGACCAGAACTTCGACAACCGACAAGGGACTGGAGCGTTCGGCCCGGCCATTCAGTTCGACACCAAGGGCGTCGAGTTCGGCCCGTGGATCCGCCGCTTCGTCGCTCAGATCAAGCGTAACTGGTTCATCCCGATGGCGGCCATGTCGATGAGCGGCCACGTCGTGATTACCTTCAACGTCCACAAGGACGGCCGCATCACCGACCTGACGATCGTCGGCCCGTCGTCGGTGGACGCGTTCAACAACGCAGCCTTCAACGCCTTGCTGCAGTCGAACCCCACGCAGCCGCTGCCGCCGGAGTACCCGTCCGACAAGGCGTTCTTCACGGTCACCTTCTTCTACAACGAGTCGCCGCCGCCGTCGCAATAGAGGCGACGGCTCCGGCGAGGACTCCCGTGCCGACGCGCGTGCAGCAACTGGGCCTGATCGTCGCCTTGACCCTGCTCGGTCTGCTGCTCGTCGCCCGCCTGCTCCTGGCGAGCGGATGAGTCACGTCTCCCCGGTGGTCGTGGCCATCGTCGGGCCGACGGCGACGGGCAAGAGCGCGCTCGGCATCGCGCTGGCGCAGCGCTTCGGCGGCGAGGTCGTCAACTGCGACTCGACCGCCGTCTACCGCGGATTCGACATCGGGACCGACAAGGTCGCGTCAGATGAACGCCAGGGGGTCCCGCACCATCTCATCGACATCGTCGAGCCCTCCGAAACGTACTCGGCCGCCCGGTACGCCCGCGATGCGGCGGCGATCATCCACGACATCGTGACCCGCGGGCGGCTGCCGATCGTGGTTGGCGGCACCGGTCTGTACTACCGTGCCCTCACGCGCGGTCTCTTTCCAGGCCCGGCGAGGGACGACCGCCTCCGCGGCCGTCTCGAGACCGTGGCTCGCCGCCACGGCGTGGAGCGCCTGCACCGGCTGCTGCGCGAGAAGGACCCGGCATCGGGGGCGCGCGTCCTGCCGCGCGACCTCAAGCGCATCGTGCGGGCGCTCGAGGTGTACTACCTGACGGGGCGTCCGATCTCCGACCACTTCGCCGACACGCGATCGCCGCTCGAAGGGCACGAGGTCGTGACGCTGGCCATCTCGTTGTCGAGCGCGCTCATAGGCGAACGGGTCGCGCGGCGAGTCGACCTGCAGTTCGACCGCGGCATCGTGCAGGAGGTCCGACGGCTGCTCGACGCCGGCGTGCCGGACACCGCGCACCCGTTCTCGGGCCTGGTCTACAAGCAGGTGCTCGAGTTCCTGCACGGCGTGCGCGACGAGGCCGCCACGCGCGCGCTCATCGTGCAGGAGAACCGTCGTTACGCTCGACGGCAGTTGATCTGGTTCAGGAAAGAGCCTAATCTACTCTGGCTGCACGAGCCAGGCGAGGCCTCGTCGACAATCGAACGCGCGGTGGCCGCGCTTCGCGAGAGGGGAGTGGTGCGCTAGATGTCGCAGGTGAATCAGAAGCCATCCGTGGCTGTGCCCAACATCCAGGATGGGTTTCTCAACCACGCCCGGCGAGACCGCTCCTCGGTGGTCCTTCGACTCATGGACGGGACGAGCTTCGACGCGCGCATCAAGACCTTCGACAAGTTCGCGATCATCGTCGAACACGAGGGCGCCGACGTGATGATCTTCAAGCACGCGATCGCGTCGATCCGCACGTCGCGAGCCACCGGCAGCGTCCACCCCGAGTCATAGTCCGTGACGCAGCACCTCGCGCCAGCCCGGGCCATCGTCCTCGTCCTCGACGGTGCCGGCATCGGCGAGCTGCCCGACGCGGCCGACTACGGCGACGAGGGCAGCAACACGATTGGCAACGTGGCCCGCACCGCGGGGCTGAAGGTTCCCACGCTCGCTCGCCTCGGGTTGTCGCGCCTCGTCGATCTCGGGGATGCGTCGATCGCTGAGCGGCCGACCGGCGCGTTCGGCCGCATGGCGGAGGCCTCGCCTGGCAAGGACTCGGTCACGGGGCACTGGGAGATCACCGGCCTGAGGCTCGACCAGCCCTTCCCCGTGTTCCCACAGGGGTTTCCCCCGGAGATCCTGCGCCCGTTCGAGGCGCGGATTGGACGGACGGCCCTTGCCAACAAGGTGGCGTCGGGCACGGCCATCATCGAGGAGCTGGGCGACGCGCACGTCGAGACCGGCCAGCCGATCGTCTACACGTCGGCCGACAGCGTGTTCCAGATCGCCGTGCACGAGTCGGTGGTTCCCCTCGACGAGCTCTACCGCTGGTGCGAGGTCGCCTTCGAGATCGCGTGTCAGGCGCACGGCGTGGGGCGCGTGATTGCCCGGCCGTTCGTCGGCGAGTCTGGCGCCTACACCAGGGACTCGGCGCGTCGTCGCGATTTCTCGCTGCCGCCACGCGACGAGACCCTGCTCGACCGGCTCACGCAAGCCGGTGTGCCGGTCGTGGCCATCGGCAAGATCGAGGACCTGTTTGCCGGGCGCGGCATCAGTCGATCGACCCACACCAGGAGCGACGCAGAAGGTCTCGATGTGGTCGAGCAGGAGCTTGCCGCGACCCCGCGGGGATTGATCTTCGCCAATCTCGTCGATCTCGACACGATGTACGGCCACCGCAACGACCCGGCCGGGTACGCGGCCAACCTCGAGCGTCTCGATCAGGGAATCGCCAGGCTCCTCCCGCGGCTCACGCCGCGTGACGTCCTTTTCATCACCGCCGATCACGGCAACGACCCGACGACGCCGAGCACCGATCACTCGCGCGAGTACGTGCCGCTTCTCGTAACGGGCGCGTTGGTGCGTCGCGTCGATCTCGGCACACGCCCGACGTTCGCCGACCTGGGGCAGACGCTGAGCGAACTCTTCGGGGTTGGGCCTCTGGCCAACGGGACGAGCTTTCTGGGCGATATCCTGGCGTCGGAGCGGACCGGCCGGACGGCGCATTGAGATCATGTCCATACGCGAGCAGCTCGAGGCCAGGGAGCGTCAGTTCCTTGCCCCACAGGCCGCATTCAGCGACGCCACCCGGGGCCGCGTGCGGCCCGAGCCCGAGGACCCCATCCGGCCAGCCTTCCAGCGCGACCGAGACCGGGTCGTCCACTCCAAGGCGTTCCGTCGCCTGAAGTACAAGACCCAGGTCTTCTTTGCGCCGACGGGCGACCACTATCGCACGCGTCTCACGCACACGCTCGAGGTGTCCCAGATTGCGCGCACGATCGCCAAGGTGCTCAGGCTCAACGAGGAGTTGACCGAGGCCATCGCCCTCGGCCACGACCTGGGCCACACGCCGTTCGGCCACGCGGGTGAGCACGTGCTGAAGGCGCTCGTGCCCGGCGGTTTCAACCACTACGAGCAGAGTCTCCGCATCGTCGACCACCTCGAGCGCGATGGTCAGGGGCTCAACCTGACCTGGGAGGTGCGTGACGGCATCGCGCGCCATTCCAAGGGCAGGCACGGCCTCCCCGTCGGCGCCGACCCCGAGCACCGGGCCGCCACGATCGAGGGGCAGATCGCGCGGGTGGCCGACATCATTGCCTACGTCAACCACGACATCGACGATGCGGTGCGAGCGGGCATCTTGCGGGAGAGCGACCTGCCCGCCGGCCCCGTGGCGGTGCTCGGCGCAACGGGCTCGGCGCGAATCGGCCGGATGGTGACCGATGCCGTCGAGCAGACGCTGGCGGGGGGGCTGTCGGAGGTCCGCATGACCGACGAGGTGCTCTCGGCGACGCTCGACCTGCGGAGCTTCCTGTTCGGGGCGGTGTACGAAAATGCCATTGCCACGGCCGAGTTCTCGAAGGCCGAAGGCATTCTCGGGGGGCTCTGGGAGCGCATCCGGGCACGTCCGCAGGAGTTCCTCGACCCCGTCATCCTCGAGCGGGATGGCCTGGATGCGGCGTCGCGCGACTTCCTTGCCGGAATGACCGACCGGTTCGCCGTGCGGCTGTACGAGCGGTTGTTCATCCCCCGTCCCTGGATCGAGGTCGGCGGGGAGCCCCGCCCAATTCAGGAAAGGCTCTAGACCGTGGCTCGGCAATGGCGCTTGGCCGGTGGGCGTTGGCGCTGGCCGGCTGGTGCCAGCCTGCCGCCGCGAGCCATGCGCGTCGGGGGCCGTCGGCGCGGAGGAGCGGTGGCGCTGAGGGGTGGTATAATCACGGTTTTGCGTGCCGCTGGCTGGAGGCGGCAGGGCGTATGCTGCTCGACCTGACGCGAATCCAGGGCCCCAGGGCGCACGTGGAACGTGCCTACGGGCTCGACCAGTTCGACGCCCGTGGCGACGACTTCCGGGTCGTCGAACCCATCGGTCTGGTCTTCGATGTCGAGAAGAAGGCCGACGTGTTTCGGCTGGTGGGTCGGGTGACCACCGCGTTGGAGCTTGGGTGCAGCCGTTGCCTCGAGCCCTTCCGGCTGCCGGTCAACTCCGCGTTCGATCTCCGATACCTGCCCCAGGCGACCAACCGTGGCGGAGAGGAAGACGAGGTAGGGGAGGACGCCCTCGACGTGGCGTTCTACGAGGGGGAGGCGATCGACCTGGGCCAGATGCTGCGGGAACAGTTCTACCTCGTGCTCCCGATGAAGCCGTTGTGCCGTCTCGACTGCCGGGGGATCTGCCCGGTTTGCGGCGCGAACCGGAACACAGTGGAATGCGGCTGCGAGGCGAAGTGGGAGGATCCGCGGTTGGCACCTCTCAAGGGGCTGCGCGGCCACCCCGACGATCGCGAGCCCTGAGCCGAGGCGGAACGAAACCAGAGCCGGACGCTCGCGTCCGGTTGAGCGTGTACGAGGACGACAACGATGCCGAATCCGAAACGACGTCATTCGAAGACTCGCGGCGCCAAGCGGCGCACGCACGACGCGCTTGCGCCGGTCGGTCTGGCCGAGTGCCCGCAGTGCCACGAACTGCGTCCACCGCACCGCGTCTGTCCCAACTGCGGCTTCTACCGTGGCCGACAGGTGCGCGCGGTGAAGGAGGACTGAGCTCGCCAGAGCGCGGCCCGTGATGCGGATCGCCGTTGACGCGATGGGGGGCGATTTCGGCCCTGCCATCATCGTGGAGGGTGCGGTGCTGGCCGCGCGGCAGGCGGGGTGCTCGTTGCTGCTGGCCGGGCCGCGCGACGTCCTCACCCAGGAGTTGGCCAGGCACGAGGGTGCGGGGTCGCTCGACGTGCGAATCGCCGATGCTCCCGACGTCGTGTCGATGGACGACGCGCCGTCGAGCGTGCTGCGCGCCAAGCGCGGCGCCTCGGTGAGGGTTGCCGCCGAGGCCGTGAAGGCCGGTGAGGCGGAGGCGCTCTTCAGCGCCGGGCACACGGGGGCCACGCTGATGGCCGCGCACGTCACGCTTGGCCTGCTGGCGGGCGTCGATCGCCCGGGACTGGCCGCGGCCGTGCCCACCTTGTCCGGGACCGCGGTGTTGCTCGACGTCGGGGCCAACGTGGAATGTCGGCCCCAGCACCTCGTCCAGTTCGCCGGTCTCGGCAATGCGTATGCACGCGTGGCGCTCGGCATCGGCGAGCCCAGGGTCGGCCTGCTGTCGATCGGCGCCGAGGAGAGCAAGGGCAACGACCTCACCCGCGAGGCCCACCGCCTGCTGAAGACCGCCCCGATCAGGTTCATAGGCAACGTCGAGGCCCGCGACGTGTTTGCCGGCCGGGCCGACGTCATCGTGTGCGACGGGTTCACGGGGAACGTGGCGCTGAAGGTCAGCGAAGGCATGGTCGAGGCGATGGAGCAGATGCTGCGAGCCGAGCTGTCGCGTACCCTGGCGACCAGGGTCGGTTTCCTGCTGGCGCGGCGCGCGTTTCGCGCGTTTCACCGGCGTCTCGAATACTCGGAGTACGGTGCGGCGCCGCTGCTTGGGGTGGCTGGGCTGTGCTTCGTCGGCCACGGCCGGTCGTCGGTGAAGGCGATCCGCAGCGGCATCGCCATGGCTGCGCGCCTGGCTGGAGAGGGGCTGTTGGACCGGCTGGCGGCGGAGTTGGCCCCGGCTGGGCGGCCCGCCTGAGGAGTGCGTGTTGTCATGATCGCGTGCCTGTTCCCCGGACAGGGATCTCAGCGTGTTGGGATGGGCAAGGCTCTCGCCGAGGCGCATGCCGTCTGCCGGACGACCTTTGACGAGGCTGACGCGGCGCTGGGCGAGCCCCTGTCTCGGTTGTGTTTCGAGGGCCCGGAAGACCAGCTCCAGCTGACCGAGAACACCCAGCCGGCCATCCTCGCGGTCAGCGTGGCGACCTGGCGGCTGCTGGCCCAGCAGGGTCTCCGCCCGGCATTCGTGGCCGGCCATAGTCTCGGCGAGTACTCGGCCCACGTGGCCGCCGGGACGCTGGCGTTCGCAGATGCCCTCCGGATCGTCAGGCGGCGCGGCCGCTACATGCAGGAGGCTGTGCCAGTTGGCGAGGGAGCGATGGCTGCCGTCCTGGGGCTGGACGCCGACGAGGTCGAGGCGGCGTGCGTCGACGCGGCTGAGGGCGACGTGGTCAGTGCGGCGAACATCAACGCGCCCGGACAGATCGTGATCGCCGGCAGTCGGGCGGCGGTCGA